>JAAYQK010000152.1 GCA_012519325.1 Gracilibacteraceae bacterium
ATGAAGTGCTTGGTGTTTAGAAAACACTTTAGAACAAAAGTGTTATGTAAACTATTGGGATTTGGTGATTATTACAGCTAAAAAGCTGTGATTTGATTACAACTATATTGTACAAGGAGGGAATTTAAATGGGTTTTAAAATAACTGATAAAGTAACCTGGGTAGGGAAAATTGACTGGGAGTTAAGAAGATTTCACGGGGATGAGTATTCAACTCACAGAGGTTCTTCATATAACTCATATCTGATAAAGGACAAGAAAAATGTACTTATTGACACTGTATGGGCACCTTTTGCCAAGGAATTTGTCGAAAATCTCAAAAAGGAGATAGACCTTAATAAAATTGACTACATAATTGCAAATCACAGCGAAGTGGACCACAGCGGAGCACTGCCGCTGCTGCTTGCAGAAATACCGAATACACCTGTTTATTGTACAGCCAACGGAGCCAAGATATTAAAAGCCCATTATCACGAGGACTGGAACTTTGTAACGGTAAAAACCGGAGATACCCTTGATATAGGTGATAGTAAGCTTACTTTTGTTGAAGCCAGGATGCTTCACTGGCCGGACAGCATGTTTACATACATGTCAGGTGAAAGCATACTGTTCAGCAACGACGCTTTCGGGCAGCATTATGCCTCGGAGCTGATGTACAATGATCTGGTAGATAATGCTGAGTTGTATCAGGAAGCAATAAAATACTATGCTAACATATTGACACCCTTCAGCACCTTTGTCACCAAGAAAATCGAAGAGGTATTAAGCTTCAATTTACCGGTGAACATAATTGCCCCCAGCCACGGGATAATCTGGAGGGATAATCCGGTCCAGATAATTCAGAAATACATGGATTGGGCAAAGGACTATCAGGAAAATCAAATTGTAATAGTATATGATACAATGTGGAACGGCACAAGAAGGATGGCTGAAGCTATAGCCAAAGGAATCAGGTCGGTTGATAAGGATGTTGCAGTAAAGCTGTTTAATGCAGCTCATTCTGATAAAAACGATGTGATAACGGAAATATTCAAGTCCAAGGCAGTATTGTTCGGTTCTTCCACCGTAAACAAGAGTATAATGCACGCAGTGGGCGGAATGCTGGATATGGTGAAAGGATTGGGCTTCAGGAATAAAAAAGCTGCGGCCTTCGGCTCATACGGCTGGAGCGGAGAATCAGTGGCAATACTTAACGAGAAACTAAAGGCTGCAAAGTTTGAAGTAGTAAATGACGGAATAAAAGAACTCTGGAATCCGGATAAGGATGCAATAAACAGATGCGTGCAGTTCGGAGCAGATTTTGCGGCTAAGCTTTAACCCGGGAACTTTTCATAAGGATACTGCGTCATAAACATATATAAAATATGCGGTGTCTTTTTAGTCATCCGGGAGGAGTTGTAATAATCGAAATGCCTGACAAGAAAGCTTTTTTAAAATCTGTTTCAATAGGAATGTCCATCATTGTACTTGTGGGCGCAGGGTTGCTGACAGGGTGCACAGCACCTGCAGAGGATAATACAGGCAGCAAAGCTGAAAATAATAATCCTCCTGCTGTGGAGGAAAGCAATCAAGACAAGATAATGCCTGAGTTCACGGCATTATTGGAGGGAAATCCCGGGCCTGATGCAATAATTGAGTTTATGGATAAGAATATTGCTGAGGTTTCCAGGGAAAATGCGTCCAAAATGCTTGATGAACTTGAAAAAGCATTGAAAAACAATTTGCAGGAGCTGGAGGAGAAATATTACAGTACAGCCGTACAAGAATCCTTGTTCATTGCGTACAAACCGGAATTTGATCTGAGCAAGCTTGACAGTATTCAGAATGCCGAAGTTAAAAGCCTTATTGAGGAAACAAAGGCTATGGGATATAAGGCGGAAACAGCGGAAGGGATGTTTTTTCCCATAATAAACTATGAGTTTCTAAAGAAATTCAGTCCATATGCAGGGGATGACGTGAAGGATTATATTGATATTATGGCAGTGGAAAGTAATAAAGTTCCTGCAAAGGATGCGGCTCTTGTAATAGGTTGGGATGAAGTGGTGGAGAGGGCATTGGCCCAGGAAGGCTTTATCAGAAAGCACAGCGGCTCCGACAAGGTAGAAAGCATAAAGAAGCTGCAGAAAAAATACATTACATTCATGCTGTACGGATTGAACAATACTCCGCTTTTCAGCTATGATACAAAGGAGATGGATCCTGAGGCAAAAGAAGTATATATCAAAGCTGTAAAAAATAATTCAGACAGCGAGCTGATGAAACTTCTGGGCGGATACATGGAAATACTGGAGAAATCGGATTACAAGCTGTCTGAGGAGGCGGATAAATTCAGAAAAAATGCTGATGGCTTATAGAAAATCTTCTTGATATGCTTTTATTTGACAAATGTAAATTTCTCCGTTATACTATCCTTAGTATAACGGAGAAATTATTTTTTATAGCGTATTTTGAAAGGAAAACCCATATGGAGAATGGAGAAAAGCACAGAATAGTCATTTACCTTGTGCTTCTGCTTATAATCGTATTTATTTTATCCTTTTGTTTTGGAAGATATAATGTGAGCCTGCACGAATTGCTGAGAATACTTGTTAACCGGGTTATTCCCCTTGAGCAGACCTGGACAGCGGAAATGGAAGCGGTAGTGATAAATATAAGGCTGCCGAGAATTGTCCTGGCATGTCTTGTAGGATGCTGCCTGTCGGTGGCAGGGGCATCATATCAGGGAGTGTTTCAAAACCCCATGGCATCACCGGACTTCCTGGGAGCTACCTCCGGTGCGGCATTTGGAGCTGCGCTGGCGATTTTGTTGGGAAACTCAAGCAGAATGATTATTGTATCAGCTTTTTTCTTTAGCCTGGTTTCGGTATTTCTTGTATATCTTATAGGAAGGTATGCACCGGGAAAGAGTGTAATGAACATGATTCTTGCAGGTATCATGATAAGCTCTCTTTTTACGGCCGGTACATCATTTATCAAGCTTGTGGCTGACCCGAATAATCAACTGCCGGCTATTACGTATTGGTTAATGGGAAGCCTTTCTGGTGCTAAAAACAATGAAGTAGTTTTTGCATTAATCCCTATGGCTATAGGTATGATTCCGCTATTTGTTATGAGATGGCGCATAAATATACTTACACTCAGTGATGAGGAATCCAACGCAATGGGTATCAATGCCAATATGCTGCGGCTTATTGTAATTATTTCTTCCACGCTGATAACAGCTGCCAGTGTCTCAGTCAGCGGGACAATCGGATGGGTAGGCCTGGTAATACCTCATTTATGTCGCAGGATGACAGGGAATGACTATACATATCTGCTGCCGGCCAGTATGGTTTTCGGTGCAACCTTTATGCTGCTGGTGGATAACATTTCACGTAATTTGCTGGCAACGGAAATTCCCATAGGAATCCTTACTGCATTTATAGGTGCCCCCTTCTTCATTCGTCTGATTTTCAGAAGGGAGAGGGTCTTATGATTATTGAAGTGGAAAAGCTGTGCTTTGGCTATGGCTCACATAAGGTGCTTAATGATATATCCTTTAATGTGGGAAAAGGCAAGTTGATTTCCATAATCGGCCCCAACGGCGTAGGAAAGAGTACACTTTTTCGCTGCATTCTGGGATTGATTGGTGAATACAGCGGAATTATAAGAATTGAAGGTAATGATATTAAAAAGCTTTCTGCGAAGAGCCGGGCGCATTTAATGGCATATATACCTCAAATCCACTATCCATCCTTTAATTATTCTGTGATGGATATGGTGCTTATGGGTACTGCACATCAGCTTTCGGCATATTCCAAACCGGGGAAAAAGGAAATGGAGCAAGCCTGGAAGGCGCTTGCTCAGTTGAACATTACCGGCCTTGCCCAGAGAGGCTTTTCCAGATTGAGCGGCGGGGAGCAGCAGCTTGTATTGATTGCACGTGCCTTAGCCCAGCAAGCGGGAATCATTCTGATGGATGAACCGACATCCAGCCTGGATTTTGGGAATCAACTGAGGGTATTGCAGCAGATAAAGAATCTGACAAAAGAAGGCTATACGGTTTTGATTTCAATGCACAATCCACAGCATGCCCTGACCTATTCGGATTATATACTGGCACTTTTTGACGGCAGCATCATAGCGGATGGGACACCTCAGGAAGTGATAAATAAGGATTTGCTCAGCAGATTGTACAATGTTGAGGTGCAAATTGCTAAAGTAGGCGGAGACATGTTAATCGTGCCCTCCGGAGAAAGGCGGAGTTGATTATGTTTAAATGGGATTCGCGCATGATACAATTCATGAGGGATGCAGTAGAGGAAAATGGTGCATATTTCAAGTCTATAGCCGACAAGGTGTCCGAATACCTGTCGGTTGACGCCCATGTATGCGATGCAGGATGCGGGCTGGGCTATCTTAGCATAGAGCTGTCGAAATACTGCAGAAATGTTACTGCTGTGGATATTGCTTCACAGGCATTGGATGAACTGAGAAACAGGCTGAAGCACGTTAACTGCAATAATATTAGAATTGTCGAGGGAGATATAAGAGCGAATCCACCCATAAAGCCGTATGACGCCATGGTATTCTGTTTATTTTCCAGTTTGGAGGATGCATTAAGTATAGCCAAAGAGCAGTGCAGCGGCACAGTGATCATAATTAAGAGAAACTGGAATAATCATTTGTTTTCATTATCACAAAAAGCATTGGTGCGGCATACCTTTAAGGAAGCGTTGGAGCGCCTCGATATACTAAGGATACCGCATAAATCCGAAACCTTAGTTTTGGAAATGGGACAACCCTTCAGATCAATGGCAGATGCCGTAGAATTCTTTCAAGTGTACAGCAATGACGACTACCCGCAGGAGATAAAAGCTGAGGATATTGCAGGCAGGCTGATCCACCGCGAATCCGACCGG
The DNA here is from genome assembly GCA_012519325.1 of Gracilibacteraceae bacterium. Taxonomy (GTDB): domain Bacteria; phylum Bacillota; class Clostridia; order Lutisporales; family Lutisporaceae; genus BRH-c25. The sequence goes on from JAAYQK010000152.1 coordinate 4,901, forward strand.
TTTCCCTATTACCTGCCGGCTTTGAGGCAGCTGGGCATTATTGTTTTGAAAACTTCTGATATTCCGGATAATATAGAAATAATTTGGGGGAGGAATGAGGAATGAAAAGGATTATTGCGATAGTTTTAACCCTGGTTATGATACTTGCAATGCTTGCAGGCTGTAAGGCACCGGAGCCTGCATCAGCCCCGGCTGAAACAGAAGCTGCCGTTCAAAAGAGTGAAAATTCTACTGTAGTTTTCACAGATTCGGTGGGAAGGGAAGTAGAGGTTCCCGCAAATATCACAAAAATAGCGATTTCAGGGCCTCTTGCACAAATAGTGGTATTTGCGCTTGCACCGGATAAGCTGGTGGGAATTTCGACACCATGGGATAAAAGTGCGGAAGAATTTCTGGATACACAGTATTATGATTTGCCGGTATTGGGCCAGCTATACGGAGGAAAAGGTGAATTGAATCTTGAGACCTTGCTGGCCAGCGGTGCACAGGTGATTATTGATGTAGGCGAACCTAAGAAAAATATTGTTGAGGATTTGGATGAACTGCAAAAGCAGACCGGAATCCCCTTTGTGCATATAACCACTATGACTGAAACCATGGGTGATGCGTACCGCATGCTCGGCAAGCTTCTTAATATGGAAGAACAGGCTCAGGTTCTGGCGGAATACTGTGAACAAACCTATAAGCGTACCCAGGAGATCGCAGGCAGCGTAAATAAGGTAAATCTGCTTTACTGCCTGGGTGACAAAGGGCTGAATGTAATTGCCAAAGATTCATATCATTCGGAAGTAATAGATCTTTTGTCCAATAACATAGCCGTCGTGGATAATCCATCTTCAAAGGGCACAGGCAATGAAGTGGATATGGAGCAAATATTGAATTGGAATCCGGAGGTAATAATATTTGAACCCAACAGTATTTACGAGGCAGCAGGCACAGACCCTGTATGGCAGAATATAAATGCAATTAAGGAAGGCCGCTATTACGAGGTGCCGAGCAGTCCATACAACTGGCTGGGATTCCCTCCTTCAGTGCAGCGTTACCTCGGGATGATATGGATGTCGCAGCTGCTTTATCCGGAAACGGCAAAATATGATTTATACAAAGAGGTTCAAAACTACTTCGAGTTGTTCTATCATTGCGGTATTTCCATGGAGCAGTATGAAAAGTTGGTTGCCAATTCCACAGGAAAATAGGGAGGCTGAAATATGAACAGACCACAGCATATTCTGATTTGCGGAGAAAGAGGGGCGGGTAAAAGCACATTGATAAACAGGCTGCTTGTGCATAACCGCCGCCCTGTATTCGGTTTTATCACAAAGAAAATGCCTCCGGACCAAAACGGAGAATGTAAGGTGTATATTCATCCGGCTAATTCAGCAAGCTTACAGTACACTCATGAAAACCTGGCAGGGGTCTGCAAAAATGGTAAAATAATAACTGTCAATATTGAAGTTTTTAATACTGTGGGCATGAAGCTGCTGCAGGCTCCAACCGGGGGATTGCTGCTTATGGATGAGCTGGGCTTCATGGAGAGCAAGGCATCGGATTTCTGCTCCGGAGTTCTTGCTGCACTGGATGGGGATGTACCTGTGCTTGCAGCAGTGAAAAATAAAGAAACGGCTTTTTTGAAAGCAGTCCGTGAGCATAAGAATGTTGAACTGCATTATGTCACAACTCAGAACAGAGATATGTTGTACCGGAAGCTGCTGTCGAAGGTCATGGGAATGTAATCAAACTTGAAATGGCCAATAGCATGTGTTACTATTATGGTAATTTAATAGCTTAAGTACTAGGGGGGCTGGTAAGGCCGGCTGAGATAGAGAACCTGAGTCTCTGACCCTTTACCTGATCTGGATAATACCAGCGTAGGGAAGTAATATGTTTATAGTATATAAGCATAAATCCTTATAATGGGATTTATGCTTTTTCATCGTACAGGAAATTATAATTTCCTATACAATGGAGGATGCAAGGGGGAGAAGCCCCCTGCCGGTAAAGGAGGATTTTTTTATGCAAACCAGAAAACTTACATTTTCAGCATTGCTTGTGGCAATAGGTACAATAGCGGCCAATTTGGTCTACATACCCGTAGGAGCAGCCAAATGCTTTCCGGTGCAGCATACAATAAATGTACTGTCTGCCGTGATGTTAGGCCCATGGTATGGCGTAGGCAATGCATTCCTGATTTCCCTGCTGAGGAATATGCTTGGTACAGGCTCGCTTATGGCTTTTCCCGGCAGTATGGCAGGAGCTTTTATTGCCGGAATCATGTATTTGAAATTCGGCAGGAAGATATTTGCTGTAGCAGGAGAGGTATTCGGGACAGGCATATTGGGAGGTCTGCTGGCTTTTCCCATAGCAAAATTTATTATGGGGAATGATGTTGCGGCATTTTATTTCGTTGTACCTTTTTTGATAAGCACTATCGGTGGAAGCATTATTGGCTATGTAATTCTGGGGCTAATGGAAAGAAGCCGTACACTGAAAAAAACAGGCATTTAGCAGGGGGAATGGATATGAAAAATGTTTTAACAATAGCAGGTTCAGACAGCAGCGGCGGTGCAGGCATACAGGCGGATTTAAAAACCTTTTCCGCCCACGGGGTGTACGGAATGAGCGTTATTACTGCGGTAACCGCTCAGAATACACAGGGGGTTCTGGCAGTTCAGGATATCTCTGTTGAACTGATTGAGAAACAAATAGAAGCAATATTTGAAGATATTAAGGTTGATGGTTTGAAGATAGGAATGGTTTCACAAATCGGCACGATAAATGCCATAGAGGCGGGGCTGAATTACTATAAGCCTTCAAATATAGTCCTGGATCCGGTTATGGTTTCCAAAAGCGGATATCATCTATTGCAGCAGTCGGCAAAGGAAGCATTGATCAAAAGCCTGATGCCGCTGGCAACAATAGTTACGCCAAATATTCCGGAAGCGGAAGTACTCACCGGAATGAGAATCGGCAGTATTGAAGAAATGGAAAAAACAGCAAGAATGATTTTTGAAATGGGCCCCCGTAACGTACTTTTAAAGGGAGGCCACCTGGATGACGATGCAACGGATATTCTTTTTGACGGTAGTAAAATAAGCTGCCTGAAAAGCAAGAGGATTGATACGAGGAATACCCATGGAACAGGCTGCACTTTATCGGCAGCTATAGCCGCCAATCTGGCAAAAGGGTATTCTGTCGCAGAAGCTGTTGCATTGGCAAAGGAGTATATTACAATTGCAATAGAAAACTCTTTGTCCATAGGCAAGGGTGTAGGGCCTACAAATCATTTTTACACATTATACAAGAAAGCAGGTATTCCGGATGAATAATGAGGTGAAGCAGGAATTGAAAGTTATCAGGGAAGCAGCTGAACTGCTGATAAGGATTAAAGAATGCAGGCCTTTAATTCATCATATAACAAATTATGTTACTATGAATGATTGTGCTAATGCCGTACTTGCATTAGGAGGCTCTCCAATAATGGCAAAGGACCCCTCAGAGGTTGAAGAGGTGGTGGCAATGTCAAAGGCATTGGTGCTCAATATGGGGACGCCGGACAGCAATAATTTCAAATCAATGATTCTGGCCGGCAAAATAGCAAAGGAAATGAAGATTCCTGTAATTTTTGATCCGGTCGGTGCAGGGGTAACTCCCTTTCGCAGAGAAATGTGCCGTAAGCTGCTTTCAGATATCAAGCCTGATGTAATCAGGGGGAACATTTCGGAAATTATGTATATGGCAGGCAAAGACGGTTGTTCTTGCGGAGTAGACTCCAATTTGGATATTGACAATGCTATGGGGATAGTTCGGGGCCTGGCGAAGGATTTGAATTGTGTTGTTGCTGCTACAGGCAGGAAGGATTTGATTTCAGACGGAAGTACCGCTTATATAATAGAAAATGGACATGAAATGCTTTCAAAAATCACTGGAGCGGGGTGTATGGCTACATCCCTTGCCGGTACATTCTGCAGTGTAGCAGAGGATTATTTGAAAGGGACTGTGGGAGGCATAATGGTTATGGGAATTTCAGGACAGCTTGCAAATGCATGCTTAATGCCGAATGAGGGCATAGGGATGTTTAAAACAAGACTTTTTGACAATATCTATAACCTGAACAGGGATATATTTATGAGAGAAGGTGTGGTATATGCCGGTTAAAGGACAGGTGAACTATTCATTATATCTGATAACCGACAGAAAAGTACTTGAAGGGAAGGAACTGCTTAGCTGTATTGAGGATGCAATTAAGGGCGGAGTGACTTTAGTGCAGCTTAGGGAAAAGAATATGAATGCTTTTGATTATTATAACCTGGCTTTAAGAGTTAAAGGGCTGTTGAAAGGTTACGGTATTCCTCTCATAATTAACGACAGGGTTGATATAGCATTGGCTGTGGATGCGGATGGAGTGCACCTGGGTTCTGAGGATTTGCCCATAACAGCTGCCAGAAAGCTTATGGGAAATGATAGAATTATAGGTGCCTCTGCCAATTGCATTGAGGAAGCACTTGAATTTCAAAGACAGGGAGCGGACTACCTGGGGGTTGGTGCACTGTTTCCGACTAAAACAAAAAGTAACACCGAGCATGTTACACTGACCCAATTGAAGGCAATAAAGGAAGCGGTAAAGATACCTGTAGTAGGTATTGGCGGAATAAGTATAGAAAACGCCGCTTCAGTTAAGGCTGCGGGAGTTGATGGAATAGCAGTGGCTTCAGGAATCCTTGGGAGCGAGAATATATTTGAAGCTGCACTCCTCCTTAGGAGAATATAATGTTTACTTTGAAACATGTCGAATATACCGTTATAATGAGTATACAATCATATAAAAGATAGATATGCAGCACAACAGAAAAATATTGCGACGCAATTGGGGACACGGGGAAAGAGTTTAAGGCTTTTGCAATGAAGGGAAATGTAATCGATTTAGCTGTTGGCGTTATTATAGGCGGAGCCTTCGGAAAAATAGTCTCATCATTAGTTAATGATATAATAATGCCTTTAGTAGGTTTACTGCTTGGCAGGCTGGATTTTACTAATTTATTCATATCACTGGGTGAAGGAAGCTTCAACACCTTGGCTGAAGCTAAGGAAGCAGGAGTTGGCACCTTGAATTACGGGTTATTTATTAATAATGTAATTGATTTTCTTATTATTGCCTTTACAATATTCGTGGTTATAAAGCAAATAAACAAGATTCCAAGGAAGAAGGAAGAGCCTGCCCCTGTTCAAACTAAGTTATGTAAGTACTGTTTCAGTGAAATACATATTGATGCAAGTAAATGCCCACAATGCACATCGGATATAAATGACTAATTATTTTGACGGTAAGCTTTTATAAAGCAACAGCATGTATGGTCTAGCCACACTAGTTTTAATGTGCTGCAGGCTGAAGTCCTTGGACAATAAATGATAATGCAGGAATCAAGTATATGTAACAATTACCCTCTGCAATGAATACTATGGTAGTATTCACTAGTTTTGCAAGGGGTGGTTATGTGGAAATATTGAGATTAGGCTCAAGAGGTGCAGCGGTAAAGCTTATACAAAGCCTATTGATAAGGATCGGATACGATCCGGGTCCGGTAGACGGTATTTTCGGACAGGTTACCCGTGAGGCGGTAAGAGTATTCCAGTTGGATAACGGGCTTGAACCCGATGGCGTGGTAGGCCCTGCCACATGGGGCAGATTTGATAGATTCCTGAGGGGATATGATACCTATACTATCCGTCCGGGGGATACATTTTACAATATATCCGGAAGATACTACACTACATTGAATGCTATAATGACAGCAAATCCGGGAGTCGATCCCAGGAACCTCAGAATAGGACAGGTAATAACTGTGCCTTATGGCATTGATGTGGTTTTTACCGATATCGACTATACATATGAGATAATGGACAGGGACATAAGAGGACTAAAGGTGAGATACCCATTTATAGAAGTGGGCATTGCCGGAAGAAGCGTCCTTGGGAAAAATCTGTATTATATAAAATTGGGAAATGGGCCGTCAGAAGTTTTTTATAACGGCGCGCATCATGCCCTTGAGTGGATTACGGCTCCCCTTCTTATGAAGTTTATTGAAAACTATGCCCGGGGGTATGCAAGGAATTCCAGTATTCAGGGATATAATATTCGTGATTTGTGGAGCAGAAGCAGTATTTACATTATGCCTATGGTAAATCCGGATGGAGTAGATTTGGTGTTGAAAGGATTGCAAAGGGATAATCCGTATTATGATAGGCTGCTTGCATGGAACGATACAGGCCTGCCCTTCTCTCAAGTTTGGAATGCCAATATCAGAGGTGTGGATTTGAACCGCAATTATCCGGCCTCATGGGAGGAAGCAAAGGAGCAGGAGCCATCACTGGGTGTAGACGGTCCGGGGCCTACCAGATATGGAGGGCCAAGTCCGCTTTCAGAACCTGAAACCCGGGCTGTCGTCAATTTTACAAGGCAGCACAATTTTAAACTGGTTATAGCCTATCATACACAAGGAAGGATCATATACTGGCTGTATAAGGGAATTAGGCCTCCTCGGGCATTGGAGATAGCAAATATTTTCTCGGAAATAACCGGATATGTTGTTTCGGATGTGCCTTACGAAGCTGCTTATGCAGGCTACAAGGATTGGTTTGTGGAGCAGTATAGAAGGCCCGGATATACCTTTGAGGTAGGGCTTGGACGGAATCCCATACCTATTTCACAATTCAGTACAATCTATAGGGAAAATGAGGAGGTACTGCTGCTGGCACCTATAGTATAAGAAATATGCCATACTGACGATATTATATATGGAGTGGTAAATACTATAAACACCTTGCGGAAGAGAAAAACGGAAGAAAGGATAAGTAAAGTGAGTAAAATTACAAAAGCTTTTATATCCTTAGGGATGAATTGCCTGCTTCTAATAATCGCATATTTTGTTTCCACATGGTTGAAAGCTGCTCCTTCGACATTAAAGTTGATTTCGCAATATATTTCCTATGTATTTTTTGCTTTGGGA
>JAAYQK010000153.1 GCA_012519325.1 Gracilibacteraceae bacterium
CCTGGCAACAACAAAACGAAGAGATATCGTTCGAAGTGTTTCTCTTAATGCCATATGTCCTCTGCATACTCCATAGAGTGCATCATCAATTGCAGCATAGAGAGAGTGTTCCTCCCTGTAACTACTATCTATGATATTCTCTTTCTTAGCTGAGGTAATTATAGCACCAAAAACATCACCAATATTCATTGTGCCGACTTTTCCAAAGCATATCTTTGTGCCTGATGGAAATTTTATTTTTGGATATTCAATTTCTATTTGATTCAATAGCTTTTGCATCGTTAATAAGCCCATATAAGTTCCCATATTTGATTCCTCCAATTCAATAAATGATTGCCGCAAATTAATCTGAATCTTTATATTTTAAATTAGGTTAGTGTTTTTTAGTTCTCTTAATATTAGAAAATATACTGACAAATAATAGAATAAACATTATCAATAATGGGCTATAACATAAAATAAATACAAGCTATTTAAAACAAAAGTAATATCAAAAAAATATTATAACAAAATTTCAAGTGAGGTTTTTTGCACAATTGCAAAATCCTACCCGAACGTCTCAACTATATGTTTCGCGTTAAACATTTTACACTGAATTCAAATAGTATAAAACATAAAAGTTCAGGCACTAATTTCATAATGATAAATCTTTTTCACGACATATATAGATGGGAGATATACTCATAGCCTAACATAAGATTATATATATATTACTACATAAGACTTAGACAAGTCAACGCTTGTTTTTGGCAGCGATAGCGCAAGACCTATGGGCTCTGTTTATCTACCAGCCCAAAGGCCGTGAACTTAGTCTGGAAGATAGGATATGATTGCATTTAATAGCTCTCTTACACTCTTTTTATCACCCGCATCTATATAATCCCACATAATTGATGCGGTGTAGTCCATATGCGCTGTAGCTTCTGCCACTAAGCTTACTCCAACCCCAGCGAATAAAAATGCGTCTTACGACGCATTTTTATATTGTATAGCACTTATAGATTAAAAAATGCATTTTTGCCCAAGTATTCAGACATTGTACCTAATCCTTCTTCAATTCTTATAAGCTGGTTATACTTTGCGACCCTGTCGGTCCTTGAAGGGGCACCAGTTTTGATTTGTCCTGCATTCACTGCCACAACAAGATCAGCTATTGTTACATCTTCCGTTTCACCTGACCTGTGAGATACAACCGCAGTATATCCTGCCCTGTTTGCCATTTGAATTGCATCGAGGGTTTCTGTCAGAGTGCCGATCTGATTTACTTTAATAAGTATGGAGTTGGCCACTCCCATTTCTATACCTTTTGAAAGCCGCTCTGTGTTTGTAACGAAAAGGTCATCACCAACCAGTTGTATTTTCTTACCCAATCTTTCGGTAAGAAGCTTCCAACCGTCCCAGTCTTCTTCGGAAAGTCCGTCTTCCAATGAGATTATCGGGTACTTGTTAATGAGGCTCTCGTAATAATCAACCATTTCTTCTGAAGTCTTAACTACTCCCTCACCATCAAGGTGATACTTTCCGTCCTCCTTGTAAAGCTCAGTTGCAGCAGCATCCATTGCTATGTATATATCCCTGCCCGGCTCATAGCCTGTCTTTTTTATAGCCTCAATAATAACCTGAAGTGCTTCCTCGTTGGAGGTAAGATTAGGTGCAAAACCTCCTTCGTCGCCTACAGCAGTATTATAGCCCTTGGCTTTAAGCACTGATTTCAAATTATGAAAAACCTCGGCACACATTCTTAATGCTTCTATAAAGCTTTCCGCACCAACGGGCATAATCATGAATTCCTGAATATCCACATTATTATCGGCATGTTTTCCGCCGTTAAGTATGTTCATCATTGGAACAGGGAGAGTCTTGGCATTTACCCCGCCAATATACTGGTACAGCGGGAGTCCCAGTGCCTCTGCAGCTGCATGAGCCACTGCCAGTGACACTCCCAGTATTGCATTGGCACCCAGCTTACCCTTATTGGGAGTTCCGTCCAGTTCTATAAGCGCATGGTCTATTGCAACCTGATCCAGAGCATTCATGCCTATTATCTCTGGAGCAATTATTTCGTTTACATTGTTTACTGCTGTCAATACCCCTTTTCCAAGATATCTTGTTTTGTCTCCATCTCTCAACTCCACAGCTTCAAAAGCTCCGGTGGATGCTCCCGAAGGTACTGCGGCTCTGCCTAAGGCTCCGCTTTCCAATTCAACTTCAACCTCTACGGTTGGATTTCCTCTGGAGTCTATGATTTCTCTTGCAAATATGTCGTTAATTACTGTCATAGTCCGTACCCTCCTAAATCTATATATTTATTGTAACAAGGTATTAATGAGGCGGGAGGTATATACCCGTCTTATTATTAATTGAAATTAACGATTTTGGAAAATTCTTGGGCATCCAAGCTCGCCCCTCCTACGAGAGCACCATCAATTTCGGGCATATCCATAAGTTCCTTTATATTTGAAGACTTAACGCTGCCGCCATATAATATCCTCGTCTTATCGGCTATCTCATTTCCCAGTAAAGCGGCCAGCTGTTTCCTAATAAATCCAATAACCTCATTGGCATCCTTGCTGGTTGCAGTCTTGCCGGTTCCTATAGCCCAAACAGGCTCATAGGCTATTATCAGGTCATCAAGATTTCTGCCCTCAAGGCCTTTGAGGCATCCTTTCACCTGGGTCAATATTACATCAAAGGTTACTCCTTTTTCTCTCTGTTCAAGGGTTTCTCCCACACAGAGAATCGACTTCAGGCCATGGTCCAGTGCAGCAATTACCTTCTTGTTTATTTCCTGGTCATCCTCCTTGAAATATTGTCTTCGCTCAGAGTGGCCCAATATCACATATTTAACATCCATATCCTTAAGGAATACAGGAGATATCTCTCCGGTATATGCTCCGCTTTCTTTATAATACATGTTTTGTGCACCGACTCCTATGTTGCTCCCCTTTAAAGCCTTTACCACATCATTAAGGCAAACAAAAGTCGGACATACTACTACTTCAGCAGCAGCTTCCCTGACAAGAGGCTTGAGATCTTCCACAAGCTTTACTGCCTCACTTACTGTTTTGTTCATTTTCCAATTTCCAGCTATAACCGGTTTGCGCATAATCTTACCTCCTAAATTACTTATCATCTATTGCATCTATTCCGGGAAGTACCTTGCCCTCAAGAAATTTAAGGGAGGCTCCTCCTCCTGTAGATATGTGCGTCATCTTGTCTGCAAAGCCCATCTGTTCTATAGCTGCAGCTGAGTCACCGCCACCGATGATTGTTGTGCCGGTACACTCAGACATGGCCTTTGCCAGCGCAAGAGTGCCCTTCGCAAAGTTAGGCATTTCAAACACTCCCATAGGGCCATTCCAGACTACTGTCTTTGCGTTTTTAACAATTTCCGCAAATATCCTGCTTGTATTTTCACCAATATCCATGCCCATCTGGTCCTTTGGAATCATAGCAGCCGGAACAGTTTTCAGGGGTGCCTCATTACTGAATTCGGCAGCAACTGTTGTGTCGACGGGGAGCAGCAATTTCACACCTTTTGTCTCCGCTTTTTTGAGAATCTTCCCTGCCAATTCCACTTTATCGGCTTCAAGAATGGACTTGCCAATTTCATATCCCATTGCTTTGAAGAAGGTATAAGACATACCACCACCTATTAATAGTGTGTCAACCTTATCAAGAAGATTTTCTATTACGCCAATCTTGTCTGAAACCTTTGCGCCTCCTAGTATTGCTACAAAAGGCCTTTCCGGTGCGGTAAGCGCCTTACCCATTATATCAAGCTCCTTCTTTATAAGAAATCCTACAGCAGATGGCAAAAACTCAGCAATTCCTGCCGTAGTAGCATGAGCTCTGTGTGCTGTACCAAAAGCATCGTTTACATAAATATCACCCAGGGATGCAAGCTTTCTTGAGAACTCTTTGTCATTCTTTTCTTCTTCCTCATAGAACCTGACATTTTCAAGCAGCATTACATCTCCTTCCTTAAGACTATCTACCATTTCCAGTACAGACTCACCAATCACATCACCGGCGAGTCTTACTTCGGCTCCAAGCTTCTCGGACAATCTCTCAGCTACCGGCTTCAGAGAATATTTAATATTAAACTTTCCCTTAGGTCTTCCAAGATGTGACATTAAAACAACCTTTGCATTATGCTCCCTCAAATACCTTATTGTCGGAAGCGCCTCTCTTATTCTTCTATCGTCCGTGATGGCTCCGTTCTCGTCCAAGGGAACATTGAAGTCAACTCTTAAAAGAACCTTCCTACTTTCAACATCTATTTCCTGTATGGACTTTTTATTCAGCATTAGAATCCTCCTAGTCGATGTTAATTCCGCATATGTCGTTGAAAGTACATGCTTTTCACAGCATATTATCAAGGAAACATATCGCAGATCTTGAAACTGGTGTTAATATTATTTATTAGAAATGTATTTTACCAGGTCAACCACTCTGTTGGAGTAACCCCATTCATTGTCATACCATGAAATGACTTTGACCATATTGCCCTCAATAACCATCGTAGATAATGCATCCAATATGGAAGAATGAGGATTTCCTCTGAAATCAGAAGATACAAGAGGCTCGTCACAATATTCAAGTATCCCCTTAAGTTCATTTTCCGCAGCTCTCTTAAGTGCTGCATTCACTTCTTCAACAGTAACGCTCTTTTCTAAATCAACAACCAAATCTACTACCGACACTGTAGGGGTGGGAACTCTCATGGAAAGCCCCGTAAGCTTGCCCTTAAGCTCAGGAAGTACCAATGCGACTGCCTTTGCGGCTCCTGTCGTTGTTGGAATTATTGACAATGCAGCAGCTCTGGATCTTCTCAGATCTTTATGGGGTTGGTCAAGTATTCTCTGATCGTTTGTATATGAGTGTATTGTATTCATCAGGCCCCTTACTATCCCAAAGTTCTCGTTAAGTACCTTGGCTACGGGAGCCAGACAGTTTGTTGTACAGGAAGCATTTGATATCACAACATGCTTTTCAGGATCATACTTATCTTCGTTTACACCCATTACTATTGTAATATCTTCATTTTTTGCAGGAGCAGATATTATTACCTTCTTAGCGCCTCCTGCTATATGAGCCATTGCTGCTTCCTTGGTTGTGAATCTGCCTGTGGATTCAATAACCACGTCAACTCCGTAGTCTCCCCACTTGATGTTTTCGGGCTTTGTCTCAGCACATATTTCAATTTCTTTTCCATCTACTACTATTGAATGCTCCTTAGCCTCTACTTCTCTGTCATACCTCCCGTATGTGCTGTCATATTTCAATAAATGCGCCAATGTTTTCGGATCAGTCAAATCATTTATTAAAACTATCTCCGCATCCTCCCCAAATTTCTCCAGGGCGATTTTAAAAACCGGCCTACCTATCCTTCCAAAACCGTTAATACCAACTTTTAATGCCATTTTAGTTTCCTCCTTTTAAAATCTTATATATTTCTAGGGCAGCAGCTTCATCTGTTACAACGATTCTGTTTTTTCTACCCTTGCTTGTCAAAATTATAGCCTCAGCTTTCTGGATTCCTCCACCAACTGATATAATTGTTTTTATACTATCTAAATGCTCAGGTTTTATACCTATACTGCCTGATTTATATACTATATTTCCGTTGGCATCAAAATAGCAGCCTACTGCCTCAGCTCTAACATTAAGAGTTTTCATCCTCTCAACCTGCTCTTCGGTGAAATTTCTTTTCCTGGATATGGATTCAAAGGAGCTTAGACCGTGTATCAAAATATCTGTCTCGGAAATGTAATTAAGCACCTTTGCTATATCAGGGTCATCCGACATCCTTCTGAGTATATCTTCATTGATATTGTCCGGAAGATGCAGAAGATAATAATTACCTCCAATATTTTTCGCTAACTTCGCAGCAACAATATTTGCCTGGCGCTCCATATCTGCTTTTATTCCGCCTCTGGCAGGAACAATGGTAACATTTTGCGCATCAACCTTGTGCGAATTCTCTGCCACGGACAATACCGAATAACCTCCGCTTACTGCTATGATGTCATTATCCTCTATAATTCCTTTGATGTATTCAAAAGCTGCTTTAGCCATTTCAATGATTACATGCGGCTCTTTTTCCGTATCTCCGGGCACTGCGATAAATTCTTTTATACCGAGCATTTCCTTAAGTGTATTTTCAAGGTCCTTGAGCCCCTTAAGCTCTGATATATAATCTCTAAGCTTGTTTATCACCTCATTACCCTCATCCGTTACCATCATACCCGAAGCTTGTATGTTAATAAGATTCTGGCTCTTCAGGATATCAAGCTCACTTCGTACCCAGCGCTCACTTTGTCCCAGTATCCCTGCAAGAGCACGCCTCCCTACAGGCTGATTAAATTCTATTGCTCTGAGAATACTGTATCTTTTTTCTGTAATCTCTATTACTTCCGGAACCAGCCTTTTCTGCAAATCCAGAAATTTATCCATTTTACTACTCCCATGGACAAAAATTGTCCCTCTTATAATATTATCGTCCCGATATATTAATTATATTATATAATCATTCCAATTTCAATACATACATGTATTATTTGCTAAAATCAATATTTTATAAGAAATATCCATAAAAAAATACCTCCAGGTAGATAATCTAATTTTAATTAATAAGACTGTCTACTTTGGAAGTATCATATCATTACGCCACTTTTAGTATCTTTTTCTTTTTGAAGAAGACAGAATACCCAGTTCATCCCTGTACTTTGCCACTGTCCTCCTTGAAATCATATATCCTTCCTTAACAAGCAAATCTGCTATATTCTGATCGCTGAGAGGCTTGCTTGCATCCTCATTGCTTACATAACTTTTTATCATCTTTTTGATGCTTTCCGAAGAAATTGCTTCCCCATCCTGATTATCCACACCGCTTTTGAAGAAGTATTTGATTTCGAATATCCCCCGGGGAGTCTGCACATATTTGCCGTTTATTGTCCTGCTAACTGTTGATTCATGTACATTCACCATTTCTGCAATCTTCTTCAATGTCATTGTTTTCAGAAACATAGGCCCTTTTTCGAAAAAGTCCATCTGGTAGTCCAATATAGCCTTTACTACATTATATAAAGTGTTTTTCCTATGCTCAAGGCTCTTTATAAGCCACATTGCCGAGGACAGTTTATTGTTTATGAAAGCTGAAGCCTGAGACGACTTATCCTCGGAAACCAGAATTTTTTTATAAAACTGATTTATAATAAGTCTGGAGCCATAATGGTCATTGACTATTACTACATATTCATTTCCTACTTTTTCTATATATACATCCGGTGTTACATATTTTGTTGAGGTTCCTTCCTCGAAGGCCCGGCCGGGTTTTGGCTCAAGGCTCTTAATAATATCGCTGTATCTTTGGGCTTCTTCAATGCTTACAGAAAGTTTTTTTGATATATTGCTAATCCTGTTGGATGCAATGTCATCCAAATGATCCGAAATAATAGTTTCGAGCTTCTCATCAAGAATATCTTTACTCTTCAGCTGTATCAGAAGACATTCCTTCAGATGAGATGCACCTACACCATAGGGTTCAAAGGTCTGGATTACGCTTAGTGCCTCTTTTACTGCTTTAATATCAACATAAAGTATGGCTGCCAGATCCTCCTGTGTAATGGTAAGGTATCCGTTTTCATCAAGACTCTCAATAATATACTCGCCGATACCTCTGATTTTTTTACTTATCTGAGATACCCTAAGCTGTGAAATAAGATGATCCTTCAATGTGTATGAATAAGTTACGAAATTCTCATAAGAGAGTTCGGCAGCATCATCATTCTCAAAGCCACACTCAGAATAACTCTTACCTTGAAACTGGAAGTATTCCTTCCAGTCAATTTCTTTTTCATTTTCTTTTTCCTTTTTGTCTTGTTTATGTTGTGCTTCGGATTTTTCATCCCTGCTATCATCTACCAGTTCAAGAACGGGATTATCTTCCAACTCGTGCTGCAATAGTTCCTCAAGTTCTACTGTGGGCAATTGAAGTATCCTCAGAGCTAACTTAAGTTCAGGTGTCATGATAAGCTTCTGCTGCTGTTCTATTAATAAATCATATCCCATTCTCATTTCATCACCCCCCCATCGATGAAATAGTCTATAAAAAATTTACCTGTTACTATTATATAGAATAATTTCACTTATATTATAGCACATATGCAGTACAAGTCATAATAATTTGCATTGTAAAAAGACGGGAAAAATGCGCCGAAGCGCATTTTTGTCAATTTCAAATTATCATTTTTCACCCTTTTCATAGGGAATTCCGCCTGCAGCCGGTCCAACCGCTCTGCCTACAAATCCGGATACTGCAAACATTGTCATGATATATGGAAGTGCGTTTAAAAACTCATTGGGAACCGGCAGATTATTTCCAACCGTCTCCAGTGCAACGGCAAAGCCGAAGAATAAACAGGCCAATGCCGCCCCTATAGGATTCCATTTCCCAAATATCAAGGCAGCCAGTGCAATGAAGCCCCTGCCTGCTACCATTCCCTCCTTGAAAAGGCTCATTGAACCTATGGATAGTGAAGCTCCTCCAATACCGGCAAGTATGCCGCTTATTATTACACATATGTACCTTATTGCATAAACATTGACCCCTAATGTATCGGCAGCTCTTGGATGTTCGCCTACGGCCCGGACTCTTAAACCGAATGGAGTCTTGTACAATACATAATATGATATGAATACCATGACAAATGCCAGGTAAGTAAATATGTTGAAGGGACCTACCGCTTTGAAGTATTCAACATTGTCCGTCTGTCCCGGCCTTCCCCATATTTCAACCAGCAGGAAGGTGGTGAGGCTTGCTGCCAGAATATTTATTGCAGTACCTACTATAACCTGATTTGCTTTGATATATATGCTCATAAATGCCAGGAGCAGCCCGAACAGGCCTCCGACAATCATGGCACCCAAAAGCCCCGCCCAGGGGGAACCTGTCTTGAAGGAGAAGAAAACAGCACTAAAAGCGCCGACTGTCATAATACCTTCAAGACCTATGTTAAATACCCCCGATCTTTCTGAAAAGTTTCCTCCAAGGGAAGCGAATATCAGCGGAGTGGCCGATCTTATGCTGGCTGTTACTATTATTCCCAGTATAGTAAACATTCCTACGCCTTCCATCCTATTCAACCTCCTCTTTTACTGTCTGCTTCTTCAGTTCCCTGTTCAGTTTAATATTTTCCGTTACTACCTTAACAAAGTTAGCAGCCACAAAAAGTATTATTATTCCCTGAATGATTCCGACAACCTCTTTTGGAATCCCTTGTATCTGCATAAGGGGTCCTCCCTTTTGCAGTACTCCGAATAGAAATGCCGAAAGTATGACCCCTATGGGGTGGTTGTTTCCTACCAGCGACACTGCAATTCCATCCAATCCATAGCCTGTAAAGCCGAAGAGGTTGTTTACCCTGTATTGGACTCCTGTAGTCATTATGCCTCCTGCAAGTCCGGCAAACAAGCCTGAAACTATCATTGAAAGGATTATATTTTTCCTGACGCTAATCCCGCCATATTCGGCTGCATGAGGATTGATGCCGACTGCTCTTATCTCATATCCTCTTACAGTTTTATTGAGAATATAATAAGCAGCCAGAGCGGCAATCAGGGAGAGTATTATTCCAATATGCAGTCTTGAATGTTTGAACTGCTCAAAAGCCTGAGAAAACCTCCAAAGCTTTGCAGTATCTGCAATATCAACAGAATATGCTTTCCCGGGCACATTAAGAAGGGTCCTTACAAGATAATTACTCGTATACATTGCAATATAATTCATCATTATTCCGTTTATTACCTCGTGGGAACCTACCTTGGCCTTAAGCAAGCCTATAATTGAAGCCCAGAGTCCCCCTGCAAAGGCACCTGAAAGTAATGTAAGAGTAAGATGCACTACTGCGGGCAAGCCTGTAAAAGCCCATCCTGCCCAAACTGCGGCAATGGCACCCATAATAAACTGCCCTTCTACTCCTATATTGAAAAGATTGCACTTAAATGCAAAGGCAATGGACAAGCCAGTCAGAATAAGCGATGTAACTGTAACTAACGTTTCTCCGAATTTATTCCAATCCCCAAGGCTTCCTTTTATCATTGCAGTATATGCCACTATCGGATCTTTTCCGACCGCATATACAAGAATGCCTCCTGCAATAACCGAAATAAATATTGCGACAAGGGGATATGCAATTTCTTTTAAGGTTTTTATAAGGTTTTCTTTGAACTCATTCATCCCAGATTCCATTTCATATCCTCCTTATACTGCATCCTGAATGCTGCCGCCCGCCATCATAATACCAAGCTTTTTCTCTGTCGCATCCTTTGCATTAAGAATTCCTACAATTCTCCCATCGTACATTACTGCTATCCTGTCCGAAAGCTCCATTATCTCATCCAGCTCGAGGGAAACCAGCAGCACCGCCTTGCCTTCATCCCGCAGCTCAATAAGCTTTTTATGCACAAATTCTATTGCTCCCACATCTAGCCCTCTTGTGGGCTGTGAAGCTATGCAAAGGCTTGGGTCCCTGTCAATTTCCCTTGCGACTATCAGTTTTTGCTGGTTCCCTCCCGAAAGAGATTTTGCAAGTACCCTTTCATTGGGAGTCCTGATGTCGTATTCCTTAATAAGCTTTCTGCAGTATTCCCTTATTTTACTGTAGCTCAACCCAAAGCCTTGTCTATACTGCTTCATGTGATGGCTTCCCAGTATTGAATTCTCTGCCAGGGTGTAACCAAGCAGCAGACCTCTCTTATGCCTGTCTTCGGGTATATGTCCTACTCCACTGGCAATTATCTCCATTGGGGTCAGATTTGTAATCTCCTTGCCGTTTAATAGGATTTCTCCCGCTTCTGCTTACAAAAGGCCTGTTATGGCTTGTACAAGTTCACTCTGGCCATTGCCGTCCACTCCTGCGATTCCAAGTATTTCACCGCCATGCACCTGAAGGTCTATCCCTCTGACAGCCTCAAGCCTCCTGTTGTCCAACACCCTTAGGTCTTTGATCTCCAGAATTGGAGCAGAAACTTCCGCTTCTTTCTTATCCATTTTAAGGCTTACCTTTCTGCCTACCATTTTTTCTGCAAGCTCATCAATGTTTGTATCCTTTGTATTCAATGTATCAATAACCTTGCCTCTTCGGATGATTGTCACCTTGTCGCTCATGGACATAACTTCTTTAAGCTTGTGAGTAATAAGTATTATTGATTTGCCTTGATCCACCAGGCTTCTTAAAGTAACACTCAATTCTTCTATTTCCTGAGGTGTAAGCACTGCCGTCGGTTCATCAAGAATAAGAATTTCAGCTCCCCTGTAAAGAGTTTTCAATATTTCAACTCTCTGCTGCATTCCTACGGAAATATCCTGAACAACAGCCCGTGGGTCTACTCTCAATTCATATCTTTTTGAAATCTCCTCTACATCTTTTATTGCTTTATCAAGATCCAAAGTAGTGCCTTTCCTCGGCTCCTTCCCCAGTATGATATTTTCTGTAACGGTAAAGGGCTGGACAAGCATGAAATGCTGATGAACCATTCCTATGCCGTGGGAAATCGCTACATTGGGGTTGATGATCTTGACAGGCTTTCCCTTTATGAATATCTGTCCCTCATCCGGTTGATAAAGTCCGTAAAGTATATTCATAAGCGTGGACTTGCCGGCACCGTTCTCACCCAGCAGTACATGTATTTCCCCCTGTTCAATTTTCAGATTGACATTGTCATTTGCCTTTATACCGGGAAAAGATTTGCATATACCTTTCATCTCAATTACTGCAGGCAATCTATATCTCACCTCTCAAAAATACTATAAAAGACATCCGTTAAGTCATTTAAACAAAAGCTAGATGCAGCAGTGCACCTAGCTTTGATCCACCATGCCATACATGGCCTTGCTTATTTTATTTCTACCGGTTTGAATGCCTCTAATTCTTCTCTTGTCTGCGGAACAATTATGGTGCCGTTAACAACCAGCTCTTTTGCTTTGTCCGCTACGGCCCTAATTTCTGCCGGTACATTGTTCCCGCCGTCACCGTAGCCTACGCCTTCTTCTTTGAGTCCCAATTCTATTGCCTTTCCTCCGCCGAAATCATTGTCGGCATATGATTTTACTATAGTATATGTACCTACGTCAACTCTCTTGATCATGCTGCAGAGAACTTTATTGTTCTTTGACACCGATGACTGATCCTGGTCGACACCGATTGCCCAGAAATCATTTTCGTCAGCCGCCTGTATAACACCTATACCGCAAGCACCTGAAGCATGATATATGACATCAGCCTTTTGCTTGAACTGCGAAATTGCTATTTCCTTACCCTTGTCAGGATTATCGAAAGCACCTGTATAATTTACAAGGACTTTTGCATTAGGATTAACGGAAGCAACGCCTGCTCTGAAGCCAACTTCGAATTTTTCAATCAGCGGGCCCTCCATGCCGCCTACAAATGCAACAACATTGGATTTTGTAGTAAGACCAGCTATGACACCGACCAAAAATGAACCTTCGTGCTCTTTGAAGGTGACTGACATAACGTTAGGAGCGTTGACCACCGTATCGATTATACCGAACTTCATATCCGGATACTGTTCAGCGCCTGCTTTCATAGCCTGTTCCATCAAGTAACCTACAGCTATGGAAAGATCAACCGATTGAGCCATATTCCCAATATTGGCTTCATAATCTTCCTGCTTTGTTGACTGAAGTATTACCGGTTCAACCCCAAGCTCTTTTCCTGCCTTCTGCAGGCCTTCCCAGGCTGAGTCATTGAAGGACTTGTCTCCAAGACCGCCAATGTCTGTGATCATACCGAAGGATAATTCTGGTTTTGATTCTTCTGCAGGTGTCTCCGGAGCCTCTTCAACTGGTGCTTGTGCCGGCTTGGCGCAGCCTGTAAACATTGCCATAATCATAGCAAGTGCCAGCACTAATACTAAACCCTTCTTAAACATCAATCTTCCCCCTTAATATATGCTTGTATATTGTATTACAGTTGTAATACAATTGCATTATAAATATATTATAGTATTATCCAACAAAAATTTCCACTCCTATTTTTAATTAACATAATAAGAGGGACACGGGAAACGTCCCCGTGTCCCCTTCCGTGTCCCTCCTAGCTAGCAATTGCAGTCCAAGGGTTTTTCGGCAATATGCTTATTCTTTAGAAGTACATCAATCGCTTTGATATAGTCCTCCTCGGCTACAAGTACTATTGGTCCTGTGCAGCCCATTCCACTTTCCGAATATATTCCCTCCCCTGCAAGAGATGCTACAGCATTTTCAAGTTCAAGTATATCTATTCCTGCAATAGATTTTGTCACTGGTTTCTTTTCAAGCTGCTTAACCTCAGGTTTTGACATGGTCTTTGCAGTGTCAGAAGTCAATTCCTTCAATATGCTGTCAAGTCCTGCTTTTCTGGCCTTTTCATATTCCTCTCCGGCTATCCTTGTAAGTCCTCCCTTGGCACAGCTTGCCGCATATCTTAGAGCTTCGCATACTACAGGCGCACCTGACGCTCTTGAAAGTATTCCGATTATCTTTCCATAATTGTCTCCGACCCCTGGGCCATAGCCATAGCCCAATGACTCATAGCTGCCGCCGGTTGTAAATGCCGAAAATATTTTTATCATAAGGTTTCCGGTTAATGTATCCATTACCATGACATCAGCCGCTGCGGACAACAGGTCATTGCCTCTCATCACAACACCTCCGTCAGCTCTTAAGGACTCTGAAAAGTTAATATCATAACCGTTGCTCTTGAGTTCCTTGAGAGCTATCTCCACCTGTCTGGCGCCGTCGACATTAAGTATTCCAACTGTTGGATTTTTTATCCCTAAAGCTTTTGCTGTAATTATTCCATTAAGGGCATTCTTGATCATTCCGGCTACCCTGTGAGTGGATGAAGTACCTGTAGTCGTGGCAAGTATTAATTCCTTGCCAAAACCCGGAGTAATAACCCTGCCAACTGTAGAAACGCCTATTGGAAAGTTGTAATGCATAGTGACGGCTGCATCCAGCTCTTCATTGTCCAGAAGCTCATCCATCCTCTTATGCATATCTACTTCATTTTCTGCCTCAACCACTCTAAGTTTAGTATCAACCTTAGGGCCGATCAGCACAACCTCAAAATCGCCATATTTATTGGCAGCCATTTCCGCGCCCTTTACCAGTTCTTGAGTACCGTGCTCACTTCCAAGAATAGTCAGGCCTACTTTTACTTTTTTCCCGAATTCACCTGTCATAATAGCATCGGCAATCTCGTTAAACACTTCACCTATCATTGACTTAACTTGATTTTCAGACATTAATATCACCCCTGCTTTCCATTCAGTAAGAAGGATGCAAAATCTTTCATTGCCTCTGCTACCATTTCCTTCACTTCCTCTTTCGAAACCGCACCTGTCGACTCTTCCCTGCCCGTATTTTTCTCCATTATGATGGATACACCGTCAAATTGGTTAGTCATTCTTCCAAGGAACAGGCTTCCCTTACCTACTATCATTGCTCTCTCAATGGCGCCTGACATGATCATTTCCCTTGCCGCTCCGACATATGGCACTCCTGAAGGAATATGCCCTTGTGTGGGTGCAAAGCCCGGCATACCATGCTCCTTAATGAATGAAGGCATTGATGTCTTGTCAATATCTCCTCTCTTTGCACCTAGCGCAGCTATCATTTTATAGTTTGCCAGCGGAACGTTCCCTGCTCCTGCCGGTTCTGTAATCTCAGGATTTTGCATTTCTACGGAGTATTTGTCTATATCTGTGATCTTCATACCGACTTTATCTAAAGGCTTGGTTATCAAGGATTCCATAACAGCCTGAGGCGATGAACCGGTGCCTACGGTATGTCTGCCGACTATATCAGTTCTGAGTACCGGGCTTATACCGTCGTTTTCTGTTACAAGTACAGCGAAACCTCCCAAGCAATCCTCAAGTACCGGAACTCCTTTATTAACATGGTCTCTGGCATTCATTCCCAGTTTTGCCGTCGCACCTCCGGCAACTATTGCTACACTCTTATAAACCCCTGCCTTTACCAATGCGGCAGCATTTATAAGTGCATGGGCAGGTGCCGCACAGAATCCTCTTGTATCCGAGCCTGTAGCACCGGTAGCACCCGCTACTTCACATATTGCTTTGGCAAAGTTGCCGACCCCTCTTTGGTTCATATCCCCGCAGGCTTCCTCCGAGCACTCTATTACATATTCAATGGAATCGGCAGGGATATTGTTCCTGTAAATCAGGTTCTTCAGTGCAATTACACCTGATGCTTTAGTCACAAGATTTTCTACCATTATGTGGGCGGTCAGGTTCTTGTCCTTATCATGAGCAGCCTTTACGCAGCCCACCAGCTTACTGCCCATATAAAGAGGTTCTGCTCCTCCTCTAACTTTGCTTTCAATTTCGGACAGCTCCGAGCCTTCTTTAAGCTTTGCCAGCTCAGCTTCCGTATACAGCGACTTTTTTGCCAGCTTTGCCTTTATTTCTATAAGAAAATCCTTCTCCAATGCAACAAGGTCAAGAGCATCACTGAGCTTTATTGCTGCATAAAATTCATCTTGACTAACGATTTCTCCCATTTTACCCTCTGCATCGGCAGCCTGAATAAGATTCTTATACCATGGTTTTTCTATTGTATTAAGTATATCAGGAAGTATGTTCCCTATATATGCCTGATTGGGGGCATATTTCACGACTTCTTCATAACTCCTTACATACTCAGGAAGCTTTTTTAAGAATTCCGATTCAGGATTAGCTTCATGTTCAAGGGCACATGTGGTGCCATAACGCATTATCATATCCGGTGTATGAACAAGTATATATGCTGCTCCTCTTACAACCGGTGCACTCATAATTATACACCTCCATAATTATAAATAAAATGCGTTAATAACGCATTTTACGGCAATGGGTTATAGGCAATGAGCAATGGGTCCATCCCTTGTTTAACCTATCGCCACCTGCCTATAGCCTCTCGCCTTGCGCTGTAAGCGCCCTATTTTTCAAATACCGTTTGTCCGTCTACTTCTGTCTCAAGTGCTTTAAGTGCTCTTAGCACTATGGATCTTCTTAATTCTTTCTCATCTTCCTTGCTCAGTGCCGGATTCCCCAGGGGGTGTGGTATTGCAATCGCAGGAACTATCCTATTTGCCCCAACAGTCAAGGAAATTGGAACAACGGTACATACATGTACAACCGGTATTCCGGCTCTTTCAATTTCTTTTACCATCGTTGCACCGCAACGTGTACAGGTACCTCATGTAGACGTGAGTATAACTGCTTGTACCCCATCCTTTATAAGCTCCTGTGCAAATGTTTCTGCAAATTTCTTTGCATTGGCAACTGATGTTCCATTCCCTACAGTTGAATAGTAGTATCTATGAAGCTCACCAATAACGCCTTCCTTTTCCAGGTCTCTCATTACATCCACAGGGAGAACCCTGTCCGCATCTATATTAGCGTATGTTGGATCATAGCCGCCGTGAGCTGTTTCATAGGTTTCTGCCGTCAGGTCATTTACACCTGTCAAATCATACTTCCCATATTTTGAAGCACTGGAGGATTCTATTCTGTCCGGATTGCCCTTTGGTACTATACCTCCTGAAGTCACAAAAGCTATCTTGGCTTTTTTCATGTCCGCAACCGGAGGATTAGGAGCCACCCTGTCAAAATCCGGCATGGGGTATTCTGTCTCGAATTTCTCCCCTTTAAGCTTTGCAACCAGCATGTCTACAGCTCTCTTGGAGCCTCTCTCGGATTTGAATATATTCTTTCGTACTCCTCTGGGAATATAACCCTCTTCTTTCGGCATACCAATATCCTCGTTCTTTGCAAGCTTCAGTGCAAGCTTTGCAATTGCAGGAATTGCCTGTCTCATTCCTGTTGCTGCATTTGCTGTCTCAATTATATATATGTCCTTCTTGAACATATCAACTCCCGGATTCCCAATAAACATACCGGTAATTACAGGGATATTCAAATTATCCTTGACAGCTTTGCAGACCGATCCGCAGGCTACCCCGTACCTTCCTGCGTTAAAAGCAGGGCCGGCTATAAACAGGTCCGGATTGTACCTCTTAACCATTTCCAGAATTGCTGCGGAAGCCTCTTCAATATTCTCATTGAAATATGAATCCCCGCATATTACCGTCGCTACTATTTCAGCTTCGGCTCCTAATGCAGCCTTAAGAGCCATTCCGGGACCAACAACACCTTCTCTGATTTCCGGTTTTACATCAGCCTTTTCTTCGCCGCCAATACCACCGTAGAATTGATTTATATAATGTACAACTCTAATCATTTTAGAAGTTTCCCTCCTCTCTAGATTTGTTAATTGAAATAAACCCTTACATTTTTATCAATCTTTATACTGGGAGTATTGGTCTCGAATTGAGCTTACTTCTTTGATGATTGCATCAACATCAAGAACCATTTCCATCATACCGCATTGTTCATCATATACGTTTGCATCAATCTGATCCTTTAATTCAAAGGCATGGTATACACCGAGTCCCAACGAGACTCCTGCCAAAGGACCTGCATAAGTAGGATCTCCTGCTGTAACCGTTTCAGCAGTGAGTCCTGCAGATTCAGCCTCAGATGTACCAATAATTACGACAACATTCTCCTTGCCGTATTTTTCTGATAAATCCAAAACTCTCTTCTGATTTTCCAGGTCCATTGCTCCTGCAGCCGTTCAGACGAAGCATTCCGTTGCTGCGAATACCACTTCGCCGCCCACGGTCTTTATGCACTCTTCTATTGCAGGAGCAGGAATACCATCTCTGTCGCCGATGATGATAACCTTTTTATCCTGTAACATATTATTCATCCTTTCAAGATTTATTTAGTTCAATGTTCAAGGGCTTTGCCTCATAGAATACCCTGAAATTAATATTCTGCCGCACTTAATGTGTTAAAGCCTATTTCACTTGTGGAACCTGTGATTACTTGAAGCTCAGCAACAATGCTTCCGTCTTCCTTAAGGCTTCCTGAGAAACCGCCTGCAATTATATCTGCCGGCTCAAGATAACCGATAACCTTCTTCATAGGCGGCAATGATATAATCTCGTTTGCATTGCCTGCCGTAACCACTGCATCCGCTGACTTATCAGCATCGGCAAGGGACTGGGAAGCACCATCTCTCCCTGCATATTCATCAGTTACCAAAACTGTCTTGATCCCTTTTGCAGATATCTTCTTGCAGTTCATCATAAGATCCGTATCAGGATTTCCAAAGCCTTCCTCAGATATTATTACAGCATCAAGATTCAAATATTCTGCGAGCTTTGCAGTCCAGTTGGAGGACCTTTCCTTGTCTGCAAGAGTAACATTTTCATTTGTAATTATTACCCCTACAAAGTTGAAATCCTTTCCATGCCTTTCATAAAGGTCTTCGATAATAGGATTGTTCAAATGGTTGTATGTCGGATTCTTGTCGCAGGCCGATACGCAGTTTCCGCTGACAATTGCTCCATCCATCACTTCCGTAGGATATATGAGCGTAGGAACAATCTTCTTTGCATCCACACCGTATACATAGGTGTCATGAAGAAGTCCCTGGGTCTGAAGCATATATACATAAGCCACTCTTGGAAGATTAGGATACTGCTCCATTCCTTTCATCAATGTGGGAGTTTCATATACCTTTACTTCATCAGGAGTAATGTTCTTTCCTGCTTCTCCAATATAAGCCGCTGCCTTTAATCCAACCATCCTTACCGCCTGCTCATGCTCATGCTGCTGTAGGTTTTCCACAGGTGTGCATACAATTACGATATTCTGTGTCTTTGAAAATGGAGTATACTTTGCTCCGGGTCCGCTCATATCTATAATGCCTTCCTGGAATCCAACTATCTTTCCGGCAGTCACTACTGCAACACCTTTTAGTGCGTTTGTTTTACCGGAGCCGACAACGTCTACCTTACTTATCATACCTGGGAAAATCCCACCGGGGCCTTCCACCTTGACCCTGGGTTCAATTACGTCTTTTACAGGCATTATTCTTGTCTCTTCACCTGGTTTTGCAATGTCAATCTCAATTTTTGTCAGTCTTGGGTCACCGCTAACTGCCTCCAAAAGCTCGGTTTTGTTAACATATAGGGTTCCCTTTTCAACTTTGGTAACATCACCGAATTGTACATCTTTAATGAATATATTGCCCAACTCTAAACGCAAAACGTTCACCTCCCTAATAATATAATCTAAATATTCTCTTTTATGAGGTTTTCTATTGCTTCTGGGGTACAATTCTCTGCCCCGCTGATTTCTTTAATTTTCTCCCCGTTTTTGTATACTATAAAAGTTGGAAGTCCTAATACTTTTTGTCCGATTGCGAGTCTTCTGTTCTGAGTAGTGTTAAGCTTGCACATTTTCATTTTGTCCCCGTATTTTTCAGCAAGTGCGTGTACATCGGGCATCAGCGCTTTGCAGGGTTCACATTTTTCTCCCCAAAAATCAACCAGCACCGGACCTTCAGCCTGCATTACCTCTGCCTCAAAATTATCCTTAGTCAGCTCAATCATACTTTCACCTCCTTTAAATTTCAAAATTCTTTTCGATATACTTTTCTGCATTGACAGCAGCTATTGCTCCATCTGCAGCTGCTGTAACAACCTGTCTCAGTGATTTTACTCTAACGTCTCCCGCTGCAAATATTCCGTCAACTGATGTTCTCATTTCTTCATCGGTCTTTATATATCCCTTTTGGTCCATTTCTACAATACCCTTTGCAAATTCGGATATAGGCTTAGTTCCGACAAACATGAACACACCGTCCGTCCTAAAGTCCGTTATTTCGTTGGTCTTCACATTCTTGAGCTTTACACCCTCAACTATTCCGTCACCATATATCTCTTCCACTACCGTATTCCACATAATATCTATCTTATCGTTGTTCATTGCCTTTTCTGCAATCGATTTTGCCGCCCTGAATTGATCCCTTCTATGTACTATAGTTACTTTTTCAGCGAACTTTGTCAGATATATGGCCTCTTCAACTGCTGCATCTCCGCCTCCGACAACCACAACTTCCAATTCAGTGAAAAAATCGGCATCACATGTTGCACAATAGGATACACCTTTTCCCCTGAGTTCCGCCTCACCCGGTACTCCCAGCATCATCGGCTGAGCACCTGTTGCGATTATTACTGCTTTTGCACTTATGTCCTTGCCGCTTCCCAAAATTATTTTCTTTGTTTTGTCTGATGTGTCGATGCTTGTTACTTCGTCTTTCACAAGCTCAGCCCCAAAGGCTTCTGCCTGGTTTTTCATCCTCTCCATAAGCTTAGGCCCTGTCGGCATTTCAATTGAACCGGGATAATTTTCAAGTTCTTCCGTGGTACCCGCCTGTCCGCCCCATTTAGCCCTCTCTACTATTAATGCACTCATTCTGGACCTTGAAGCATACAATCCCGCCGAAAGGCCTGCAGGTCCTCCGCCTATTATTACAACATCATATACTTTGCTCATTTATTACCCTCCCTTATTTATTTATACTGTCATAAGCACTTTCAAAAAGCTTCAAGTCCACAAATCTGAAATCATCAAGTATGTTTTCATTCCATTCAGGAACTCCATTATCCCTCTGGAATTTCTCCGCAGACGCAATGCTGCTTTCAATAATTACAAGAGACTCAATGTCCAGAGAAGTCCCTTCACCTTCAGATACAATTATGCTTCTGAAAGGAGTTTCATTTGGCTTGATACTCCCCATCAATGGATGAGTTATCAGCTTTGCTCCCTTGTGAATCATGTCTCTGGCGAATATCAGCACGTCAATATATTTCCCATTTATAAAGGTAATATCCGAATTTTTACTGTACTTATCCCTTACCAGGCTGTTGTTTGTCAGTATACAAACTCTGCTGTTCAGTCTTATCCCTCCAATTTACACCCTTAAAAAAACAAAAGAGATAGAGAGTTGCCTCTATCTCTGTACTGTACCTGAGATATTCTTTGATAGATGAGCAAAGCTCACTTATCAAGTTGACCCTTCGGCGCTTACGCTTCCCAGAGTTGCGTCCGGCAATCGGTCCTTTTGCCTGAGAGCTTCGTCGTAAAGCTATTTTTATGACTTGCCCCTTCGGCGCCAAGTTTGGTCTCTCCCGAAAGCCATCACCCGCAGTATTTATTTTTCCTCTATTCTGAATATTTACTATAGAAATTATCTATACAGCGTATACTTATATTATATTAGAATTTTATTCCATTGTCAAACTTTTATCAGTTCATATTTTCTGCTGCCCAATCCTATTTCTTCTCCGTATGAGAACTGTCTGGTTGCGTCAATATTTCCATACAGCCCCTTGAACTTATCTCCGCCTTCGCCGTGATTACACTTCAAGCTGCTGTTATAGTTCCCTAACTGTTCATTTACAAGGTCATAGGATGCCGCATCTATTGCAACAGGGTCTCTTGAGGCCAGTATCCCAATATCAGGCACAATGTTTGCGCCGCTGTACCTTAGGCAATCACAATCGGGTGTAATATCCATAAGCATATTTATATATCCTACATTGCCATGCTTATTTTTAACGGCTCCATATGCATATTCCGTCATTCTTTCAATAAATACCGGAATTTCCGTATCCCACTGGGGATTTATTGCTCTTATGGGGCACATAGGTATACACTCCCCACAGCCAATGCAAGGCTCCCCTATCAAAGCTTTCTCCCCTTCTTTCGATATTGCTCCTACAGGGCAATACTTCAGGCATGTTTCACAGCCCACACATTTTGATGAAACCTTCGGCTTCACAACTGAATGCTGCTGCTGTTTGCCTGCGGCAGGAGCACAGCCCATGGCAAGATTTTTTATCGCTCCCCCAAAGCCTGCAGTACTATGGCCCTTAAAGTGGGACAACACTATCATTTTGGATGCACTTTCAATTTCCTTTGAAATCTTGACTTTGCTGAAATGCTTTTTATTTATCTCAACATCAACTGAATTCTTGCTTAATATCCCGTCGGCAATTATTATCGGGGCATTTACTACCGAATAAGCAAAGCCGTTGTAAATTGCAGTTTCATAGTGTTCCACCCCGTTTGCCCTTGAACCGTTATACAAGGTATTGGAATCAGTTAAAAAAGGTTTGCCGCCCTTTTCTTTTATCTTGTCTACTATTTGCCTTGCAAAAATTGGCCTTATATATGCCGTATTCCCTTTCTCTCCAAAATGAAGCTTTACAGCTACAATATCATTCTGCGAAATCATATCTCCGAATCCGGCGCAGTCAAAAAGCTTACGCATTTTGACAAGCAGGCTCTCCTGCTTTCCCTTGGTATGCACGCTTGCAAAATATACTTCAGGTTTCATAATACTCTCTCCTTAAACTTCAAAATGTACTGCTACTGCACAAGGGCCTCCGTGAGTGGCTATAACTGAACCGGCCTCACCCCTTATAAACTCTTTAATATTAAACTCCTTCCTAAGCTGCTCCTCAAGTATATCCCTGCTTTCCAGGTTCGTAATATGGTTTATCCCCACTACCTTGCCGTCTAATGACCAACCGCCCTCTTTTATTTTGCTCACCACTGCGGATATGGCCTTTTTCATTCCCCTTGCCTTTTCAAACAGCTCCAATTTCCCATTGACCACTGTAAGTATAGGTTTTATACTCAATATTGAGCCCAGCATTGCAGCAGAAAGCGAAATCCTTCCGCCTTTTTGAAGATACTTTAATGTATCCAGTACTAATATGTACTTCATCTTCTGCTTACTGACTTCTATTTGTTTGACTATATCTTCTGCTTCCATGCCTTCCTCCGCAAGTCTGACTGCCTTAATCGCCAGCAATCCGGCGCCAAGGCTTATCCCCATTGTATCTATGACATGTATGTCTGCCCCTGCCATTTGTTCCTTTGCAATAACTGCTGAATTATATGTCCCGCTCAGATGTGAAGAGGCATGAATTGAAATAACCTTATTTCCCGCGGCAATTTCCTCTTTGTAGGCTTCGAAAAAATCACCCGGGGTTACTTGCGATGTCGTCGGAAGTGCCTCCGCTTTTTCCAACTTTTCTAAAAATTCTTCCAAGGTCAAGTCTATACCATCAACATATGAAATATTTCCAAAATGCACAGTCAAAGGCATCACTCTTATACCGTACCTGTCCGCATAATTCTTTGGAACATCACATATTGAATCTGTTACAATCTTTATACCCATATATATTCCTCCATGCAGATTATTTAAAGCATCCCAGGAAACCCAATCTGCCTTAACGCTTCATATAAAACAATTGCCACCGAGTTTGCAAGATTCAGTGATCTGACATCATTTATCATAGGCACTCTGATGCAAAACTCCTTATTATCTTCCAGAAGAGTCTTCGGCAAGCCGGCAGTCTCCTTGCCGAAGACTATGAAACAGCCCTCTCTATATACAGCCTCAGTATACTTTTTCTTTGCTTTTGTGGTTGAATAATAGAACAATCCGTCAGGATACTGGCTTTTGAGTTCTGTAAAAGAGTCATAATAGTATATATCCACCAGATCCCAATAGTCCAGTCCCGCCCTTTTCAGATACTTGTCATTAACCGAAAATCCCAGAGGCCTGATAAGGTGGAGCTTGCTTCCTGTGACTGCACAAGTTCTCGCAATATTCCCGGTATTTTGAGGAATTTCAGGCTCTACCAATACAATATTCAAACTCAAGCTAACAACTCCTGTGAGTAATAATACCTTGTACGCAAATGCGGGTCATTTCCACTGATTATATAATACAGTAACTCAACAATCAGGACAAGTACACAATTATATGTTTATTAAAGAAAAAAGCAAGTTTGCTAAGATGTATATACTGCAAAAATGCTCATAATTTATTTTATTCCTCTTTAATTATCTAATATTCCGTCAATGCAATATCTATTTCAATTTTTCCCATTTCCTCCAATATCAGGGGTATACATATAGTCTTCAATCCTTTTGTCGAAAGGACCATATCCTTTCCTACCAACACAGTCGGAGGTGTAATATCAATCTTTATCCCCTTGTTGAAAAACTCAGTGGATACATTGCCCATAATCATATTCCCAAGCTCAGCTATAGCGCTTTTGGTCATATCGTCCAATTCCTTTACTTCCGCTCCGAACATCATGGTAGAAGCAATATTACATGCCTTACTCTCATCCATGCTGAAAAACACCTGCCCCTTGAATTCTCCCGCTATACCAA
Organism: Gracilibacteraceae bacterium; assembly: GCA_012519325.1. Taxonomy (GTDB): domain Bacteria; phylum Bacillota; class Clostridia; order Lutisporales; family Lutisporaceae; genus BRH-c25. The sequence continues at coordinate 24,187 of JAAYQK010000153.1, forward strand.
TAATTATTACAACATTTTCTGAGGAAAAGGTTGCATTCTTAATATACATCTGTCCGCGTCTGGCTGTTACATTGCATATCATTTTCATCAAACTGACTGATACATTGATAAATGGATTAATGTATTCTACATTCAAATCTGCGTCCTCCAAATATAATCGATTTGTCTATATTCTATATAACACTCTAATATTCCTTCTGTTTTTAAATTAAAAGCTGCCGGATATGACCGGCAGCTTTTCACCATTCTTAGAATTCAGGGATTAGAAGCTTCTGACCCTCATAAATCATGTTTGCGTCTTTAAGATTATTGAATTCTGCTAATCTTTCATATGTCAATCCAAATTTCTCTGCAATCTTCCAAAGGAAATCTCCAAACTTTACTATGTATTCTGCTGCAGTCTGAGCCTGCTTCGCCTCCACTTTTACCCTTCCGTCAACCTTAATGCCGGCCGTGCCGTATTTTGCAACATAATCCATTACTATTTCATCTAAGCCCGGCATTTCTGTTACAATCGGACCGGATGCAAGCATTGTATAATTATCTCCGCCGGCTGCCATAAAATCATTGGTTGCAAGGAAATATTCCTTATTAGGATCTAGAGCTTTACCGCCTATCTCCACGTTTGTTACCCTGTTTCCTGCCTCCTTTGTCGAATCAAAAGCAAATCTTATGCCTGCAACATGCGGGAATCCGCCATTTGCAGCAGGATATACCGATACGCCGTGCTCAAGGGCCGCAATTATATCAGAACCTTTAATCTTCTTTACCACCACATAGTTCCCGAAGGGAAGCACTGTAATTATTTCACCCTTTGTTATATCACCTACGTCAATTGATGCTCTTATTCCACCGCCATTAGTGATTACCGCATCTGCGCCTGTTGCTTTTAATATTGCCTCGGTTATTAGATTCCCAAGATTGGTTTCTCCTGTCCTTACATTCTCTCTTATACCATCAAGCTCGACTTCAGTCCTGCCAATTACTGCAGATGTAATCTCATCCTGTTCGGCCTTTATTACTTCAATAGCCTTAAGAACTTCATCATCCTCAACCAGCTGTTCCGCCGCTTCTCTTGTAATATGGAAAGCCTTTGCAGCTGATACCTTGCCGTTATCATAAACTATTTCAACAATACCAAGGTTATTGCCATATTCACCGGTCTGAACGATTAATGTATCTCCTACTTTCATTCCCTCTGCCAGAACCGAGTGACTGTGCCCGTCAACAATCAGGTCAATGCCTTCTACCTTTTCAGCCAGCAATTTGCTTGTATAGACAGAGCCTTCATCCAATCCGAGATGCGAAAGAGCAATTACTATGTCCGCTTTCCCTTCAAGTTCCCGTACCATTCTTTCTGCGGCAGCTGTCGGATCCTCAAAAGTCAAACCCTTCACATTATTGGGGTTTGTCTTATATACTGTTTCCGGAGTAGCCAGGCCGAAAATACCTACTGTAACTCCTTTGAACTCCTTAATAATATAAGGAGTCAGGAAGCTGCTGCCGTCCTCTTTGATAATGTTTGCGGCAATTATAGGAAAGTTTGTCATCTGGTCCAATTCAAGAAGCCTTTCCTGCCCATAATTGAAATCATGGTTTCCCGGCACCATGGCATCGTATTTTATTATATTCATAACTTCTGCAACACTTTCACCCTTGACAAGTGTGGAAATAGTCTGCCCATGGAATGTATCTCCTGCATCAAGTACCAGGACATTCTCGTTGGAGTTCCTTATCTCCTTTACTTTGGATGCAATTCTTGCAAAGCCGATTTCGCTGCTGCTTGAAAGCACTCTTGAGTGTGTGTCGTTTGTATGTACTATTGTTAAGCTCACACTACCGGTGGCTGCGCTGCTCTCATCCGCCCATATGCTGCCCATAGGAAGAAGCATAGAGAGAATCATAACAACAGTTATCAGCCAGCTTATTTTTTTGAAGCATCTGTTCATATTCATACCCCCACAATAATTATTTGTACGTACCATAATTTGTACATACATGAATACATTTCTATTATATCATAATTTTGTTAGCATAATAAATATCAGTTTCCAAATATAACCTGAATCCTTTCTTGCAGCTTCAGCAGCCTCAGCTACATGCTTATTATCTGCAAAAAAAAATGACTTGCGTCATTTTTTATATTCCAGCGTGCAGATTACCGGATAATGGTCTGATGCATCCAGCTCCAGCACGTCATATGCCTTTACCTTGAAATTTTTTGAAGCAAATATATAATCTATTCGCTCGCTGAGCTCCCCTTCTTCAAAGGTTGCCCTGCTGTCATTATTCTCAAAGCTTGCACAGTCTATGTATCTTCCGGTAATTGCCCCAAGCTTGTCCACTCCAGAATTAAAATCCCCTGAAACTATGGAATTACTGTTATCCGCAGCAAGCCTCACAATTTCTTCAACCTGGATATCCCTTTCCTCTTGGTCAAGTCCAAGGTGGGTGCTGTAAAAATATATCCTGTTTCCATACACATTCAGTCCCGCTCTTAAAAGTGTCCTTCTCTCCCCATTAGACGGCAGTTTATTTACTTCATACTCTTCTATGGGGAATTTACTTAGTATGGCATTTCCGTATTGGCCGTTCAAAATGTTGATGCTTTTCCCATAGGCATACCCCATTGAAAGCTTGTCCGCAATGTACTTAATCTGATCTTGAAAACCGGTTCTCACCGAGAATCTTTCAACCTCTTGAAGAGCTACTATTTCAGCTCCGGAGCTTCTTATAGCCTCCACTATCCCGTTTAAATCCAGCTTACTCCCTTTGTTTATCCCTCTGTGAATATTGTATGTCATCACCCTTATTTCAAACACGGCATCAGCAGTGCTTCCGCCATTGCTAAAGTCGATGCGCTTTTTCTCCTGTACTGCAGGAATGCTTGCACTAATGAAATTTGCATATTCAAATGCCAGTATTACAGTAAACAAAAGAAAAAGCTTTTTCATACTGTTTTCCCTTTTCAAAACAAATGTTAATAATACCTTATTCTTCAGCGGTATATAATTATGTTAACATAATGTTGTAGTCCAGTAAACATTTTATATTAGAATCCAATAAACATTTTTTTAAAGTATGAACTGTTCAATAGCCTCCGCCACTCCATCCTCCTGATAATCCCCAGTAATATGATCAGCAACCCTTTTCAAGGATTCTTCCGCATTTCCCATTGCAATTCCAAGGCCTGCATATTCAATCATGCTGATATCGTTTTCATTGTCTCCTATTGCAATTATTTCTTCCCGGTTTATACCGTACATCTGTGCAAGGATCCTGACGGCATTGCCCTTTGTAACCCCTTTGTTCATCACCTCCAGGTTGTGTTTCATGGATTGGCTGACGGACACAATCCCAGTCTCCATTATGCTATCCCTTAACCTCTGAATTTTCTCTTCATCCTCATCAGATACTACTGCCTTCAACACTTCAGATTTGGCATCCTCAAGAATTTTTTCCGCATCATCAACAATTTTTATTCTAACCTGGTCCTCTTCTCCCATGTACTTGTTCCATTCAGTATAACGCAGTGATACATTTACCAGTTTTTCAGAATAAATCGTATTTTCAGTAAAAAAGTGGCAGTAAAGCCCATATTTGTGGGATAACCTGATCATTTCCCTTATAACCTTCTCATTCAAAGCATCTTTAAATATGGTCCTCTCTGTATTCTCCTTATTGTTAATAGAAGCTTCTCTTATTATTGCACCATTGCTGGCTATTATCGGAGAACTCATTCCCAATAGCCTTGCATATAATCTGGCTGAAGTATAAATCCTTCCTGTTGCAACTACCAGATGTACACCTTTATCAGCTGCTCTTTTCAATGCTTCTCTATTTCTGTCGGACACTTTCTTTTCCTTGTTCAAAAGCGTATAATCCATGTCGGTTACCACCATTTTGTATTCCAGGCCGTCTTTTTTCATAATTCTCCTCCGTTTTGCTCTTGTATTTATGCTTATGAGCTTCTTAAATAGAGTATACCAACGGTTCCCTCTCCGCAGTGGCTTGAAATCACACATCCCGCATCAGTAATTATTATTTCTCCCTGCAGTTTTTGTTCAAGCATACTCTTAAGATACTCAGCCTCTTCTTTCGCCATTGAATGAGTAATAAAAATCCTCCGTGGATCTATAATATCACTGTCTGCCAAAACACACTCCAGCATACTCTTTAAAGCCTTTTCTTTTTTCCCTCTTATTTTTTCTTCAAGAATCATCTTTCCCTCTTCAACTGCTATAATCGGTCTGATATTTAACAGCCCTCCGAAAAAACTTTCCAAAGCGGTGCACCTTCCGCCTTTGTAAAGATAATCCAGGGTATTTATGACAAAACGTGTCCTGACTTTAGGAACCATTCCTCTAATACACTCCGATATTTCACGCACTCCAAAGCCCTGCCCCGCAAGGTCGACTGCTTTCATTACCAGCAATCCTATTCCGGTTGAAAGGTTTCTTGAGTCTATGATTTCAATTCTTCCCTTAGGAAATTCCTGCGCTGCAATTGCGGCATTCTGAACTGTTGCCGAAACTTCCGAAGAAAGCCCTATGTATATTATATCCTCTCCCTTTTCGAGATAACTGCTAAAAACCTTACGAAAATCCAAAGGTGAAGGAGCTGAGGTTCTGGGAAGCACATTCAACCTTTCTACTGTTTTATACAACTCGTCAGTTTTAATATCTATTCCATCCCTGAATGAATCCCCGTCAAAAATAACATAAAGCGGTACAATTGAAATATCATGCTTTTTAATAAGCTCTGGCGACAAATCACAAGTACTGTCTGATATTATCCTCACGGACCCCATTGCATTAACCTCCTGAAAAATTATCATATATATTTTATATTATACATCGATGATTTTAAGACTTCAAAATGAACTAACAAAAAGAACCATAGCTTTTGCTATAGTTCCTCTCTCCCAAACACTTTATTTAGCAGGCATATGTATTGCCTTATTATCAGCATCGAGGGCAGCTTCCTTCAAAGCTTCGCCCACAGTCGGATGTGCATGAATGGTATTTACTATTTCATCAACGGTTGCCTCAAGGCTTATGGCAAGAGCACCTTCGGTAATCAATTCCGTAGCTCTGGGACCAAGTATATGGACTCCAAGTATTTCACCGTATTTCTTATCCGCGATGATTTTTATCAAACCTTTGTATTCATTCATTATAATAGACTTGCCATTTGCTGTTAATGGAAATCTCCCCACCTTATATTCAATTCCTTTTTTTATTGCCTGCTCTTCCGTAAGACCCACGGATGCAAGCTCAGGCTTAGTAAATACGCATGCAGGTATTACTTTATAGTCCATTTCCGATTCAATGCCCATAAGATTTTCCGCTGCAACCTCACCTTGCCTTGAAGCTACATGGGCAAGCATATTTTTGCCGTTACAGTCTCCAACAGCATAAATACCTTTAATATTCGTCTCCATTCTATCATTAACTATAATACAGCCTTTTTCACAATCTATTCCGGCAGCCTGCAAATTGAGTCCGGATATATTGGCTCTCCTGCCTATTGAAACAAGAATGTTTTCTCCTTCAACAGAAAATTCCTTCCCGCTCATCAGTACATTGGCACACAATCCTTTTTCTGTCTTTCCTATAGATAAAACCTTTGCATCATTATAAATTTGTATGCCTTCTTCTACAAGATTCCTGTGAAGCATATCAGCGATTTCTCTGTCAATTGGCGGCAAAATGTAAGGAAGCATTTCAATTATTGATACTTCACAGCCTAAACTGTTAAAAATGGTAGCGAACTCAACTCCAATGACACCGCCGCCTATTATTACTATTTTTTTGGGGAGCTTTCTAAGGGATAGAGACGCAGTACTGTCAATTACGCCATCAAGGCTTATACCGTCAATAGGAGGAATAAACGGTAACGAACCGGATGCAATTATTATGCCTTCTGACTCAAGAATTGTTGTCGAGCCATCCTTCTTTAATACCTTTACCTTATTTTTATTTATAAACTCGGCGCTACCCTCTACCAGCTCCACATTGTTAGACACCAATAACCCGTATACACCGTCCACCAGTTGATTTACAACACCGGTTTTCCTCAGCTGCAATCTATCCCAATCAACACCGGCAGAAGATATATTAAGTCCCATATCCTGCGATGATTTATACTCTGAATAAATTTCGGCGGTATGAAGCAGTACCTTAGTAGGTATGCATCCCGCATTCAGACATGTACCGCCAAGCCTTTCCTTTTCAACCAGTGTAACCTTCGCCCCCAGCTGTGAAGCACGAATTGCAGCTACATAGCCTCCGGGGCCTCCGCCTATTACTATAATATCCTTTTCCATGTCAGTATGCCTCCTCTGGTACCTGAACTTTTATATTTTACACAAAAGCACTTGTATAACCAATTCTCTATATAATATTCGCATAATTTTATTTAATGCAAATATTATTGTTTTTGTCACTACAGCAAGAGTGAAAAGGGATTCTCAATGATTTCTTTTATCCTCTTCATAAACTTCGAAGCCTCTGTTCCGTCAACCACTCTGTGGTCGGCCGTCAAACTCAGTTTCATCATTGGCCTAATGTCTATTTTCCCGTTTATTACAACAGGAGTGTCAACAATTGCTGCGATTCCAAGTATTGCAAGTTCAGGCTGGTTAATTATAGGGGTAAAGGATTCTATTCCGTACATGCCTACATTAGTTATAGTAAATGTCCCAAAACTCATGTCATCCGGTGACAGTCTGTTTGACCTTGCATCACTTATAAGCTTTTCTGTTTCTTCTGCTACTGCAAGTAATGGTTTTGATTCAACATTTTTTACATTCGGAACAAGCAAGCCATTGTCAACAGCTACAGCAAGTCCGATATTTACATGGTCATGAAGAATCAACTCATCCCCGTCGATAGTTCCATTTATATAAGGCATTTCCATCAGCACTTTTGCACATATCTTCATTATCAGATGATTGTAAGTCAGCTTAATACCGGCTTTTTCGCAAGTATCCTTCATGCTGTCCTTAAAAGCCCTCATTTGGGTTATATCCACCGACGTATTATAAGTAACCATAGGTGAAATACTCCAGCTTTCAGACATTCTCCTGGCAATTACCTTTCTGAGGTTGGAAAGCGGAATTACTGATTCAGAATGTCTGAATGCCAGCACATCATCCTTCATAATTCTTCCGCTTTTCTTTATATCCTTTAAGCTTATACCCAAATCCTCAGCTGCTCTTACTGCCGTAGGAGAAGCTTTAACCTTACTTTTTTCCAAGTATTCTTCAATATCTTTAACTACTATTCTTCCCTGTGGTCCTGTGCCCTTAACCAAACTTATATCAACATTATTGTCCGCAGCAAGTTTTTTAGCCGCAGGGGAAGCTTTACTGCCTATGCTGTTTCCCTGTGCTTGAGCCTTCTCCTCAGTAACTTTTTGTTCAACATGTTCCGAAAAACCTATATCGGATAAAAGGGAAGTCAAATCTTCATTTTCCTCGGCAATTATTGCAACAGGAGCGGTACATGGAACAGATGCACCTTCAGCAGCTAATTGTATTCTTAGGATACCATTTGCATCAGCCTGTACTTCATTTGTGAGTTTCTCAGTTGTTACCTCAAATAATGCATCTCCCTCTTTAACTCTTTCCCCTTGGGCTTTATACCATTTTGTAATAATTCCTTCAGTCATGGTCAGCCCCAGCTTTGGCATTACAACTATATGAGCCATATATTGAACCCCCTTCTGTGATACAGTGAAAATCAGAAATCTGTTTCTTGATCAACATTTGACAGGTCATAAGTCAATTTGTCCAGATGACTTGCCATTGTTCCTAATTCCTGAATTGACTCGGCTATATGATTAATTGCATTTGAAATGTCTGAAACAACATTTTTCACTTGATCAACCTCCTGTAAAATGCTGTCTTCATATTCTTGTATATCTTTAATTGTGCTTCCTATCTTTTTAACAGAATCAGCACTGCTTAGGGCAAGCTTTCTGATTTCCTGCGCAACAACGCCAAATCCTCTGCCCAATTCTCCTACCCGGGCAGACTCAATAGCCGCATTAAGTCCAAGAAGATTTGTTTGTGAAGCGACACTATTAATGAACTCAGCTATATTGTCCGTCTCCTTCATCTTCTCTTTTGAATTCTGCACCATTCCTGCAAGCTCAGTGCAAACAGCAGCTACTTCTTCAGTCTGGGCAGATATTTCCTGTGACGTACTTGCCAGGACATTGATATTTTCACTCAGGCTTTCTGCAACCTTCTTCAGGGTATCGTACTTTTCCACGTTTTCTTGTATCGAAACCGAACCGACTACCTGGTTGTTCTCATCATAAAGAGGTATAGCAACTGCAATAAATGGGATGCCCCACAGGGTAGTATCCATTCTTTCAACCAGGCGGCACCTCTGAACCATCGCACGATAGCTTATCATCTTTGGATTAACCGGCGTTCCGTATGGAATTTTCAGGTCAATCCGTGCTCCGGGCTTATAATATACTACAATATCTTTATCTGTTATGGATATGCTTGCATCACCGATAAACAAGTCCATGATTTCCGGAGCCATTGCCACCCATTTTTCAACTATCTCATGTATACTCATCTCTGTCCTCCTAATATCCTGAATTTCTATTACTCAGCTATTTTACCCCCATTATATTAGGAAGCAATAATGTAATTTGAGGGAAATATGTAATTGCAAATAATGCCAGAATAGATGCCAGTACAAAAGGCAATACAGCTCTTGATATTTCTTTAAGACTGATATTTGAAATTCCACAGGCTACATATAAATTTACACCCACGGGAGGAGTAACCTGACCAATGGCAAGGTTCATAGTCATAAGAACCCCCAGAGCAATGGGATCATATCCAAGTTCCAGTGCAACAGGCAGCATAATAGGTATAAAAATATAAAGTGCAGATACTGCATCAATAAAGCATCCTGCAATAATCAATATTATATTTATAATAAGCAGGAATACGATTTTACTGCCGGAAATATTGAGTAATAACTCTTGAGCCATCTCAGCAATGCCTTCTGTCTGACAGAACCATGCAAACAGGGATGCACATGCCACTATAAGCATAACCGTTGCTGACTGCACAGATGATTGTACCAATAGCATATGGAATTCTTTCCACTTTATTTTCCTATAAACAAAAATCCCCACAAGAAGTCCGTATACTGCGGAAACAGCCGCTGCTTCAGTAGGAGTAAATATACCACCGTATATACCGCCAAGAATAATTGCAGGCATCATCAAACCCCATATAGCATCTTTAAAAGCACTCCATTTTTCCTCTGAGGAGGCTTTAACCTGCATTTCTACATCCAATTTGCTACTTAATATTAATGAAACAACAATTAGACAGGCACCCATCAAAAGCCCGGGAACAATACCTGCAATAAATATCTTTACTATAGATACCTCAGCTACTGCCCCATATACAACAAAAGCTATGCTCGGGGGAATGATTATACCTATTGCTCCGGAGGTAGCCATAAGAGCTGATGACATTCCTTTCCCATAACCGGCATTTATCATTGCAGGGATAATTATAACTCCCAGAGCTGCTACAGTTGCAGGCCCGGATCCTGAAATTGCAGCAAAGAAACATGAGGTAATAACACATACAATTGCCAATCCGCCTTTTCTATGTCCAACGAATTTATTTGCAAGGTTTATCAATTTTTCTGATATTCCGGCTTTCTCCATAATATTTCCCGCCAGAATAAAGAAAGGTATTGCAAGCAACGTAAACTTTCCTGTTGCTGCATATATCTGCATAGGAAGCATATCAAGGGGTGTGCCGCTCATAGCCATTGCAGCCAGGCTTGAAAGTCCCAGTCCCAATGCTATCGGAACATTCAGCAATAACAATACTATAAATGATAAAAATAAAACTCCGGCAACTGACATCTAATCTCCCCCCTGTTCTTTAAAGGCATTTATTCCAAATTGAATAAATTCTATAGCCATGAATATCCCGCCAATCGGTACAAACAATCCGAATATCCATTCCGGCCAACCCATTGCCGGGGTGGTTTGCCCCAATCTGATTTCTGATTGAACCATGTCAAAACCATACTTGATTAAAAACCCGCAAAAAACCATAGCTGCTAATACTGTAATTAACGTAATATACTTTTGCATCTTTTTAGGCAGCAAATCCGTAAGCACACTGAGTCCCATATGTGCACCTTTTTTTGCCGCAACAGCTGCTCCAATCAAACTGGACAATATGAACAAGACTGTTGTGATTTCTTCGGTAAAGGCCCAAGATGCTGAAAAAACCTTTCTTGCAAGAACATTTGCAAAGGTTATGAATGTCATTATAATAAGGCTCACGGACAGTATATATTCTTCAAAATGATCAAGAAGCTTTCTCATGTAACAACCTCCTTCCATTGCTCGGTATCAACATAAAATTGAGAGAATTAAAAGTCCCGGTCCGGAAACGTCCCGGGACTTTTATTGGTTCTTTATCTGAAAGCGTCAATAAATTCCTTACCCATGATGCCTTCATATTCTGTGTACACAGACTGAACTGCTTCTATAAACGGTTTCATATCTTCGGCAGTAAACTCATACACTTTCATACCCTTATCCTTGAACTCCTGAACCTGTTTCTCACCCTTTTCTCTGTTTAACGCTACCTGGAATTTGCATGCCTCATCCGCAGCTTCTTGTATCCCCTTTTGAATTTCGGGGCTGAAGCTTTCAAACTTTGCTTTGTTTATACCCAAAATTAAAGCATCATATGAATAGTTCCATACGGACATGTACTCTTGTACCTCATATAGCTTGGATGAAGAAATAACATCTGTAGGGTTTTCCTGTCCGTCTATTGCTTTTTGCTGAAGTGCTGTAAATACTTCCGCGAAGTTCATTGCGGTTGGATTTGCGCCAAGGGCTTTATATAGTGAAATATACATTTTTATACCGGGTATCCTGATCTTTAAACCGGCCATATCCTTCAAAGTCTTTATTTCTCGCTTGCTGTTGGTAATCTGCCTGAAGCCGTTCTCCCCAAATCCAAGTCCTACAACACCTTTTTCCAATAACAGCTTCTTTATTGCTTCTCCGCCGGCTCCTGCCAGTTTTTCATCAGCTGTTTCATTATCCGGTAACAGCCATGGTAAGCTTATTACTCCAAATTTTTCATCCATTATAGAGTAAATTATGTTGGAGTGATAGCTTAGATCAATAGCGCCACTCATCAGCATTTCCACGCCTTTACCCTGATTTCCCCCTGACAGCTGCTCATTGGGATAAACCTTGACTTCAACTTTTCCGCCGGTCTTTTCTTTTACCAGCTCGGCGAACTTCTGTGCACCTATTGTCCATGTTGAACCGTCAGCAGTTGTAACACTCATTTTAAGTACTTCCGGTTTAACTTCCTCTGCAGGGGCACTTTCTGCAGGCGCACCTGCAGCAGGTGCTGCGGCCTTTGGAGCGCAACCCGTAAATGTAAGGGCTGCCAAAGTCAGAATAAGAGTAATTGCCAGTACCTTTTTTAACATTTTAATTCCTCCCTAATATTTTATTTTTTAGATAAAACTTAGAAGCTGAAAACCTGTTTCTCTAAAACATTCTCTTAACTCCATTTACAATGTCCTCTACCGATACTCTTACGCCCTTCTCCAGTGTAGGTGCAAAGGGTATTGGAACAAAAGGTGCACCAAATCTTAATATTGGAGCATCCAGGCTGTCTATAGCCTCTTCCGCTACTATTGCAGAAATCTCTGCTCCGACTCCACCCTGCTTTACTGCTTCATGGGCCACTACAAGCCTTTTTGTTTTGGCAACAGAGTTAAGAATAGTTTCCTTATCAATGGGTGATATCGTTCTTAAGTCTACAACCTCTGCGCTGATCCCGTCTTTTTCCAGAGCTTCTGCAGCTTCAAGTACTGTATTCATCATTATTGAGTATGAAACTATAGTCACATCGCTGCCCATTTTTACTACATTTGCTTTGCCGATGGGCACTGTATATTCACCATCCGGAACCATACCTTTTTGTTTAAATAATACCTTGTTTTCAAAGTATATTACAGGATTGTTGTCTCTAATTGCTGATTTCAGCAACCCCTTCGCATCCGCAGGATTTGATGGTGCTACAACCTTTATTCCGGGGATATGCAGGAACCATGACTCTATACTTTGAGAATGCTGAGCCGCTGCCTGTAATGTAAGCCCGTCAGGGGCTCTAACCACAACCGGCATTGAAGTTTGTCCCCCAAACATATATCGTATTTTGGCCATCTGATTGAATATTTCATCCATGCAAACTCCCATAAAATCAGCAAAATGCATGTCCGCAACCGGCCGCATACCTGCCAGGGCAGCCCCTACCGATGCGCCGACAATTGCTGTTTCAGATATAGGTGTATCTATTACTCTCTCAAATCCGAATTTTTGCGGCAACCCCTTGAATTGCCCGAATATGCCGCCTTGCCTTGCAATATCTTCGCCCATGATGAAAACTCTTTCGTCCCGCAGCATTTCTTCTTCCATTGCTTCAAGAGTTGCCTGTGAAAATGTTATTTCTTTCATTTTTCACATCTCCTATTCATATAAGTCATCAAAAAGTTCTGAAGGTTCGGGATATGGGCTGTTTCTGGCATACTCTACCGATTCATCTATCATTCTTTCAACTTTCTTTCTTACATCTTCCATTTCTTTCTTAGTCATTAGGGATTCTTTTACTGCCTTTTTTTCGAATTTCTTTATCGGATCTGTTTCCTCGAATATTTTCTGTACCTCTTCCTTTGTTCTGTATAGCTCCGGATCCCCCACAAAGTGTCCTTTGATTCTATACGTCTTTGCTTCTATTAATGTAGGGCCTCCGCCCCGTCTTGCCCTCTCAACGGCAAGCTTCACAGCATTATATACTTCAAATACATCGTTACCATCGACAATCACTCCCGGCATTCCATATCCTGCCGCTCTGTCGGAAATATTTTCAACCGAGGTTGTCGTTCTATAGGGCGTTGTAGATGCCCAGCAATTCATCTCACAAACAAAAAGCACCGGAAGCTTCCATATTGCCGCCATGTTTGCCGCTTCATGAAATGTCCCTCTGTTTGAGGCTCCGTCTCCGAAGAACACTACTGAAACATTGTCTCTTTTCTGCATTTTGCATGCAAGAGCAGCACCTACGGCAAGATTGTATCCTCCGCCGACAACGCCGTTTGCACCAAGCATCCCGACACTAAAATCCGCAATATGCATAGAGCCGCCTTTACCTTTACAAAATCCGGTTTTCTTTCCGAGAATTTCTGCCATAGCCCTATTAATATCTGCTCCCTTGGCAATGGTATGTCCATGCCCGCGATGTGTACTTTCTATATAGTCCTCCTTTCTGAGGTTTGCGCATACACCTGTTGCTATTGCTTCTTCTCCAATATACAAATGCACGAATCCGGGTATTTCCCCCGCAATGAACATTTTTTCTACTCTTTCTTCAAAAAATCTAATTTTCAGCATCGTCTCATAAAAGCCTGCAATAGTATTTTTATTAAGTGCTTCCAAATTGTCACCTCCTCAAAGATCAAAAATCTCCGATACTTATCCCAGCAAATTCCATGCCAATCAGATAGTGCTCTTATTATCTGTTTGGTAATATGTCCATAATCTGAGGATTCGACATTTTGGAAAAATATAAAACAAAAAATAAATAATAAAAAAACTGCTCAAAATTTAAACATTATATTGCTAAAATTTTGAGCAGTGCTAATATTTTTAACACAAGTACCTTGTATGCAATTAATA
>JAAYQK010000154.1 GCA_012519325.1 Gracilibacteraceae bacterium
TATATCACGTTTTATCGCCAATGATAAGTAGGCAATTATTGCTCATTAAATGCGTGAAATTACAACATATTGTGTCCGCGTAATCTCTTTCAGCTACATATTGCGCGTTATCAATACTACGCACTCAGCTGTTGTTTTTGAGTTCGGAAAAAATGTATCGGCTTCGTTCCCCTGAAAAAACACAGGGAAGCGAAACTGAATGCTTTTTAATATCTGGCCGTTTTCCATAGGCTCAGGATATATTTCAACTTTCTTCACGAAGCTCTGGAGAAACTCCTTCTTCTCAGCATCTGTGAACTTATCATACATTATATCAAATAAATCCAGAAAATCATAGACCTTCTGACCAGTCATGCGCTGTTCTTTTATATTTGTGATGCGAAGTGTGATCTCTTCTAATGAGGCGTTGGCTTCGGCTATGTCATCGTACAACGAATCTAAACGGCGCTGCATATCTGTCATTTTATCCTCATAATGCCGGTCAGAATAATCAAGACGGTCCATCTGAGCGCCAAGCTTTTCCTTTGCTACGGTCAGCTGTCGGATATGCTTGCGGATCATACCGGCTTCAACCTCAAGGGAGTCTATGTCGATGCTTTTATCTAACTTTACCTTGATGGCAGAATCGAATTGAGAATTCTTAACGATGCGCTTGATAATTTCTTCGACAGCGGCGTTCAGCTTGTCCTGATGGATCTGCTTTTTGAAGGTGCACTTATGGCCGTCGTATTCCAGTCTGTGTTTACAGGCATAATACCAATAATCCTTATAAAATGTTCCGTCCTTTTTCCGCTTTCTATTTACACTTCCATAAAGCGGCGCACCACATTCCGGACAGCATACGATTCCTGACAGAATATGCTGATGGTTCAGACTGTAGATTTTCTCGTTCTTCACACCTGTTTTCTTGCGTTTTGCCTGAGCCAGAAGCCAGTCCTCTTCGCTGATAATTGCTTCATGTGCGCCCTCATAAACCGGATATTCTGATTGCTTAACAATATGATACTTATTCCTGGTTCCGGGTATCTTCTCGCTTTTTCTGCGCCCGTAGGCCAGTTTCCCGCAGTAAATAGGATTATCCAGCACCAGTTTAATAAAATGTGCAGAGAAGGAATCAAGTGTCCCGTTTTGACGTTTTTTCTTGACATATCCATGCTGGCTCATATATCTGGCTATCGTTGCCGCACCCATATTGGTATGAATGAATTTATCATAAATGAGGCGAATCATTTCTGCCTCATCTTCAGCTATCTTTAATTCCCCGTTCTCCAGTCTATAACCGTATGGAGCAAATCCACCATTCCATTTGCCTTCACGAGCTTTTTGCTTTCGTCCTTCCATTGTCTGAACGAGGATATTTTCACGCTCAATCTCAGCCACTGCGGACAGCACGGAAATCATCAGTTTGCCACTGTCTTTAGAGCTGTCGATGCCTTCCTCAACACAAATAAGGTTTACGCCGTAATCCTCCATTCGCTGCAAAGCATTTAGCGAATCGGCGGCATTTCTTCCAAATCGGGAGAGCTTGTAAACAAGCACATAAGAAACATTGTCTTTTCCGGATTCTATATCTTCTAGCATTCTTTGAAATTCCGGACGTCCGTCAATATTCTTGCCGGATTTACCTTCATCAGTATATTCCCCGGATATGAATAAGTCTTGAAACTCAGCATACTTTCTCAGCTTCTCTTTCTGAGCATCAAGACTGAAGCCTTCCACCTGCATAGCAGTAGAAACTCGCGTGTACATATAACAACGCTGTTTTTGCATTATTACTCCTCCTTCAGTCTAATACATCATAGTCATAGTGTATTTTGGTTTTCTTCCCACTGCAAATGTGTAAAATGGGGAGGGACTGCGATTTTACACTGTCCCTCCCACACTTGCTGTCAAGCAGACTTTTTACACTGATGATCTGGAAAGAGTACAATTATTTCTTCTATGCTTACAGCTCCATAATCGGACCCGTACTTTTCAATCATACGCACAAGAAATTCGATGCACCTGTCATAAGCAAGAAGGGAAACTCTGTTGTCAACTTTATCGATATTCTTCATTAACGTTCCTCTCTTTCTCTGCGCTGACGCTCCAAATATTTATTGTAATGTTCCATAGCCTTGACAACCGTCTCGGTTACTTGTTTAATTGGTGTGTCCGGATGGAAGAATTTTCGCAGTTCATCCATCGGAACACGCAAATATTCCTTTTGATTGCCCTTGACTTCTGACAGAATGTTGTTAATTTCGTCGGCGGAAAGGTTCTGCTCAAGGCTCTGTTGACGCAAACGCTGAGCCTGGGATAAACTCGGAGTGGCATCCGTGTATTCCATTTGTTCAAGCAGACTTATCTGTTCTTCTTCCGATAAGTACGACAACTCCACCGCAGGAGTCAGGGCGATTTTGTTTTCATCCACCATTTGCAAAAGTTCGGGGATGAGGTTGGTGAGGCGGATATAGCGGTATACTTGATCGCGACTTTCACCGGATCTTTTCCCGATTTCATATGCTGCATCTAACTTTGTCGCAACTTGCGACGAAGTTAAATCAGTTCGTCTTCCCTGATTTTTTAGAGCTTCCATCTTCATCTTGTAAGCAAACGCTTTTTCAGACGGTAGAACATGTTCTCTCTGAAGATTCGCATCCACCATGGTGATTATTGCTTCTTCATCTGTAAGCTCACGGATAATCACCGGTATGGTTTCAAGACCCAGCTCCTTACATGCAGCCATCCTGCGGTGACCGGAGATCAACTCATAGCCTCCGTCAAATTTCGGTCTTGCCAGTGCAGGTACAAGAACACCCGATTCCTTAATACTTTCTTTCAGATTCTCCAGCTCTTCATCCTCTTTTACCTTAAATGGGTGGTCCTTAAAAGGAGAAAGTTCAGACAGCGGGATATCCTCTACTTTAGGTTTTCTCAGATCAGCCCGTTCATGGTCATTCATGAATAGCTCTTCATAACCGGTCATTCCTAAATCAATTGGTTTACTGTTACGCATTCGCATCATCCTTTCGTATGTCTGTAATATTGTTGCATTAACATAGAAATTGTTTTTTGCAGCCAATCCACATTTTTGTAATATGCTTCTCTGTCAATCAAGCCGTTTTTATTTGCTTTGAGTGCTATTTGATTTAAGTTGTTATTGATTTGTCTGAGATTCCGTAAAACCTCGAAGAATTCAACCGGAGGATGTTCTATTGGCTGAACATTCATAACAAGCTTCCTCAGGTAGGTTTGCTGAGGCAATTTACACTTCGCCCGATTCCTTTCAAGGGCTTTATATTCCTCGTTGTTAAGGCGTAGATGAACCTCATGCTTTCTTGTTCTTCTTTCCATAAATTATCTCCTTTCCTCTATGAAGGGTTTGGGGTTACCCCAACAAGACTGCGAAATTGGAGGTGGGGACAATTCCGCGATGCTTGCTACACTAATACCATGCATTATTCCACTACCTCCACTTGTGTCAGATAGACATTGCCTTTGCTGTTTCGGGTGTAGGCAAGAAGCACATGGGAACCAATAGGAATGTCATAAAGCCCCAGAAATTGATGGAACCATTTCACTACGGCAATGACTTTTCTCCCATCATCAAAAGTAAAGAATACTCTTAGATCGCTGCTATTTCTAACGGTTGCACGCAGATCGAAACGAGCTAAGTATGTACCGGGATCAAGGTTCA
>JAAYQK010000155.1 GCA_012519325.1 Gracilibacteraceae bacterium
ATATCCCGGGATATAAGCAGAATTTGTATCGAAAGAGGCATAGACCCGGATAGTATTACAATTGTAGCAGTTACTAAAACCGTAGATACCGACCGCATGAACTATGCAATAGAATGCGGGATAAGAAATATAGGGGAGAATAGAGTTCAGGAGATAATGGCAAAATATGAAAATGTAAAAGGAAATGTAAATTGGCATCTGATTGGGCATTTACAAACCAATAAGGTAAAATATATAATAGATAAAGTAGCATTGATTCATTCTGTTGACAGCTTAAGACTGGCAGAGGAAATAAGTAAGAGAGCTGAAAGAGCCGGAATGGTAAAGGACGTGCTTGTACAAGTAAATGTAGCGCAGGAAGAGACAAAATTCGGTATAGAATATGAAAGTATCGACAGCTTTGTGGAACAATTGTCAAGTTTTCCAGGCATAAGGGTAAAGGGGCTGATGACCATTGCCCCGTATTATGAGGATGCTGAGCGTACAAGACCTGTGTTCAGAAGACTTAAAGAAAAGTATGACATGCTGGCAACAGCCGCTGTTTCAAATGTGGAAATGAAATATTTATCCATGGGTATGTCTAATGACTATAAGGTAGCAATTGAAGAAGGTTCCAATATGGTAAGAATTGGGACAGGCATTTTTGGAGCAAGGAATTATGATATTAATAAGGGGGTTTAGTAATGGAGTCCAATATTTTAAACAAAGTTCTTTATTTTATGGGAATAGGAGAAGCCGCTGAGGAAGAACATGAAGAGGCCGAAGCATCAAGGCCGCAGATAGAAGCGGTAAATACGGGTTCCCACAGGAAGAGTAATGTAGTGAACATACATACTGCATCTTCACCTATGAAGGTTGTTCTGGTAGAGCCTTCTTCCTATGACGAGGTTCAATCAATCTGTGATGACCTTAGAAGTAAAAAACCTGTCATAATTAATTTTGAAGAGATGGATAAAGAAATTGCCAAAAGAATGGTGGACTTTATAAGCGGTGCTGTGTATGTATTGGATGGAACCATACAAAAGATTTCAAACGGAATAGTGCTGGTCGCTCCCTCAAATGTGGATGTGCTGGGAAATATAAAGAACTCTATAGGTGATGAGGATTTTGATTTGGAAGGGATTTTTAGCTGGCTTAAATAATTGTAGAATGCGAGTGGTTAGATGAAATTTGTTTTGGCAGCAACTTTAACATATTTTATTGATTTTCTCAATTTAATGATACTTATTAGAGTTTTTTTGTCCTGGTTCAGTTTTAACCCCGGTAATAAGATTATAATGTTGATATTTCAGTTGACCGATCCGATTCTTGAGCCATTCAGGAGACTTACCGGCAAATTGGGCCTCAATACTGGCATGATTGATTTTTCGCCGATAGTATCATTGTTATTTCTCTATTATATAGCTAAGCCTTTGCTGCTTACTTTGATATATACTTTCCTGTAAGAGGAAGTCGGTGAAGTATGAACGAATCTTTTTCACAGGATATTCAGGGCAGTGCGATAGACTGCGGAATAAAAAGGAAAAAGTTGGAGATAATACTTTGAGAAGTATTTCAGGGGCTTTTATATCAATACAGTACAGAAACAGAATAGTAAATAAAACATATAGAATCAGATTTTTTATTAAGAAATACCTGTGATGGAGGTTTATAAAAATGTTGACTCCAATGGATATTAGGAATAAGGAATTTAAAAAGGCTTTTAGAGGATATAATGAAGATGAAGTTGATGAGTTTTTAGATAAGGTCATAGCGGACTATGAGAGAATATACAGGGAAAACGGGGAGCTTAAAGAAAGGATAGCCATTGACAAAGAGAGGATAGAAGGGTACAGCAGCATGGAAAAATCACTGCAGAGCACCCTTCTGATAGCTCAGACAACTGCTGAGGACATTGTTTCAAATGCGAGAAAAAAGGCGGATATGATAATAAAAGAAGCAGAGGAGCAGGCGCAAAAGATAATAGAAGATGCCAACAGCAGTGTTATAAAAGTCAATAGGGATTTTGAAGAATTAAAGAAGGAAGTCCAGGTTTTTAAGACCAGGTTCAAGACTCTGCTGGAGTCTGAGCTGGAAGCTCTTAATGTAACCTTGAAGGATATATAGCAAAATGAATATTTACATTGAAATGTTGATAATATAAAGTCATGAAGTTATTCATGGCTTTTATTTTTTATTTTAAAGAAAGCATGCCTTTCTATACAATGGGGGTGCAAGGGGGAATATGTATGGATATTGATAATACTGAAGTCAAGGAACTGGAAAGAAAGGTGGAGAAAATCGCGCTTCTGCTGGAAAAGGCCAAAATTGGTGAGTATGTCAATATTATGTCCAAGCCAAAAACCCTTCTCCTGAATAATTTTATCGGGGGAGTTGCCAGAGGCTTTGGGACAGCTGTAGGCTTTACCATACTTGGAGCAGTTGTTATCTATATTCTAAGACAGTCTGTGCTGTTGAATCTTCCTTTCATTGGCGGGTTCATAGCGGAAATAGTCAAGATAGTTCAGGATCATCTGTGAATAAAAGGAGGCAATGAGTTTGGACAGGAAAGATATTATGCACTTTGAGGAGCTTCTGAATAAGGAGAAAAAAAAGAGGGAGAATTCCCTTGATGATGAAAGGACAGGGCTTGGAATTTCCCTCAGGGATATGACCGGCGAGCTTTCATCATATGACAATCATCCCGGTGATTTGGGAAATGAGACCTTTGAGGCGGAGAAGAATTATTCCTTTAGGACAAGGGATAAGTTTCTGATAGGTGAAATTCAAGCGGCACTGGATAAAATAGCTAAGGGGACATACGGATTATGTGAGGTTTGCCATAAGGAAATAAGCAAGGACAGGTTGGAGCTTCGACCGTATTCCCGATTGTGCATCAACTGTGAAAATGATATTGGAACGAAGGTGCAGAATGAGGAAAAGGGAAGGCATATTGAGGAACAAACGCTTTTTCCACCCTTTGGCAGGTCTTTTACAGATAATTCGGTAGAAAACAAGGTTCAGTATGACGGGGAGGATACATGGGAATCAGTTAATGAATATAATGTAAGGATGTCGGACAATGAATTCGAGGAGAATGAGTCCGAAGGATATGTTGAGGATGTAGAGCGGATAAGCAATGAGCAGTACAGAAAGCAGTTGGAATGAAAAAGAATTTTATGCTATAATATGCGCAAGCACATATCATATTGCAGATTTATTATTTAAGGGGGAATTCTATTGTATCCGGTTCTCATTGCAGCAGCAGTTATCGCTCTTGACCAGATTATTAAGAATATAATGACCGAAGCACTGGCTTCCGGTCCCATTACGGTAATAAAAAATTTTTTTTACCTTGTTTATGTTAAAAACTACGGAATAGCTTTTGGCATGTTTAAGAACAAGGTATTGTTTTTTATAGTTACCAACTGCATAATATCAGCATTTATGGCATTTGTGATCTATAGGTTCCATGATAAAAATGTTCCTGTTACAATATGCCTGTCACTTATTCTGGGTGGTGCAATAGGCAATGTAATTGACAGAATAAGGTTAGGATATGTTGTAGATTATCTTTCCTTTACTATATTTCCCCCGGTTTTTAACCTTGCAGATTCGGCAATAGTGGTAGGTGCCTTAATGCTTAGCCTGCTGCTTATATTGAACAAGGATGCAAGTATTTAAGCAGGAGATTCGAGCATAGCCTTGAAATGAGGTTGCGAGGTGTTGTATATATGGAGGCGAAAGAATACATAGTGAGTCAGGAAGAAGTAGGGGAAAGGCTTGATTGTTTCCTGGCGGGGAAGGTGGAGGGCTATTCCAGGACGTACATTCAGAAGCTTATTGAAGAAGGACACTGTAAAGTCAACGGGAAAAATGCAAAGCCCAAGCTTAAGCTTCATGAAGGAGATAAGGTGGAAGCCGTGATACCTGATCCGGTGCCCTTGGAAGTGGTACCTGAGAAAATTGATCTGGATATAATTTATGAAGATAATGACATAATAGTAATCAACAAGCCTCAGGGAATGGTTGTGCATCCTGCCCACGGAAATTACTCCGGAACTGTTGTGAATGCTCTAATGGAACATTGCAGTTTGTCCGACTATAACAGCCTTACCGGAATTAACGGCATTATGAGGCCGGGAATAGTACATAGGATAGATAAACACACTTCAGGTTTAATAGTTGTAGCAAAGAACAATGAAGCGCATCTTTCCTTATCGGAGCAACTTAAAGAGCATTCAATAACAAGAAAATATATAGCTCTGCTTGAAGGCAGATTGAATAGCGACAACGGAAAGATAGAAACCCTTATAGGAAGGAATCCAAAGAATAGAAAACAGATGGCTGTTGTCGTCGAAAACGGAAAAAAGGCGGTAACTTACTTTAGGGTTATTGAGAGATTTGAAAACCATACCTTGATTGAAGCGGAGCTGGAGACAGGCAGAACCCATCAGATAAGAGTGCATGCGGCATATCTTGGGCATCCTCTTGTTGGGGACACGGTATATGGTTACAAAAAGCAGCGTTTTGAAACAATGGGGCAGCTTCTGCATGCAAGATTATTAGGTTTTATTCATCCCACAAAAAAAGAATATGTGGAATTTGAAGCTCCCATTCCGGAATACTTTGAGAAAGTATTAGGAATCTTAAGGAATAGATGCTTATAGACAAATTAAATATGCTATGGTAAAATTTATTAAATGCAACCTTTAAGCTTGTCCGGCGAGGCATGAAAGGAATCAAGAAGATACACCTGCAATCTGCCTCAAGGCAGATTTTTTATTGTATAGGAAAGTGCACTAATTGCGCATTGGCTATATGCGGCCGCAGCCGCTTTTGTTCCTACTAAAATAACATGGAGGAATTATGATGAGGATTAAGACTGAGATAATGGACGAAAAAGCATTGGATAGAGCACTTACCAGAATATCTCACGAAATCATAGAGAGAAATAAGGGAGTTGAAGGCTTGGTTCTACTTGGTATCAAGACCAGGGGGGTTTTTCTTGCCAAGAGGCTCTGTGAAAAAATTCGGAATATAGAAGGCAATATACTTCCTGTGGGTATCCTTGATATTTCCAGACATAGAGACGATATCCATGATAAGAGAGACATGCCCCGGGAAAGCTCAACGGACATTTGCTTTGATATCAACGGGAAGAAAGTTATACTTGTTGATGATGTTCTGTATACCGGAAGAACTGTACGGGCAGCAATGGATGCCATCGTAGAAATAGGAAGGCCCCTGAGTATTCAACTGGCTGTACTTGTGGACAGGGGGCACAGAGAACTTCCGATAAGAGCCGATTATGTAGGTAAGAACGTTCCCACCTCAAGAAGTGAGATGGTAATAGTTAATGTCAAGGAAGAAGATGAGAGGGACGGAGTTTTGCTGGGGGAATAAGAGTAGTATACTTTGCTGCTCTTTTTCTTCTTTCGACGAAATAAGGAGGTAATTGAATGAGACTGCTTATAAAGCACTGCAGCATTGTAAACCCTGGAAATAATTATGAAGGTTTTAATGATATTTACATAGAGGACGGAGTTATCAAGCTAATAGAGCCGGAAATTGTTATGGCAGCAGAAAGGACGATAGATGCTGCAGGACTTTACCTGATGCCCGGGTTTATCGATATGCATGCGCATCTGAGGGAGCCGGGCTTTGAACATAATGAGACTGTATATTCCGGAACAAGAGCGGCAGCCAGGGGCGGGTATACTACCATTTGCTGCATGCCTAATACCAGACCGGTAATTGATGATGAAGCCTCCTTGTCAAAGCTTATGGGTATCATAGAAAAGGATGCTGCAATTAAGGTGCATCCTATCGCAGCCATATCCAAAGGCCAGAAAAGCACTGAACTGGTGGAAATGGATAAGCTCTTTAATATGGGTGCTGTTGCATTTTCGGATGACGGCCGGCCAGTGGAGACTGCGGCATTTATGATGGAAGCGCTCCTTGCAGCAAAAGCTAATGATTATATTATAATAGACCACTGTGAAGAATTGAGTTTGGCAGCAGGCGGAGTGATAAACCAGGGCAGGCAATCGGAAAAGTTGGGTATCCGAGGGATACATCCTCTTTCTGAGGAGCTTTCTGTAATGCGGGATATTATGATTGCAGAAGCAACTGATTTCCGAATACATATTGCCCATGTGAGCACTGCAAGTTCTGCGGAAATTATAAGAGCGGCAAAGAGAAGAGGAGTAAAGGTTACATGCGAGGTGACCCCACACCACATAGGGCTGACGGAGGACATTATTAAGGCTGGATTTACCGACTGTAAGGTGAACCCGCCTCTGAGGACTGCCGCAGATGTTGAAGCCCTAAAGGAGGCATTAAAGGACGGCACTATTGATGTGATAGCCACTGACCACGCACCTCACCATGCAGACTCAAAGGGAGAGGATTTTTACAGCGCTGCTTTTGGGATATCAGGTATAGAGACTGCATTTTCAGTCTGCTATACCGAACTGGTGGAGCCTGGAATACTCACATTGAAGGATTTAAGTGCAAGGATGAGCAAAAATCCGGCGACAATACTGAAGCTGGATGGAGGTATAATTGGAATAGGCAGTTCTGCTGATCTGGTGATAGTTGACACAAGAAGAAGAATCACTGTAAATCGGGATGATTTCTTGTCAAAGGGAAAAAATACTCCCTTTCATGGGAAAACTTATGTGGGAGACATTGTATACACAATTGTTGACGGCAGTATTGTATACGAAAGCAAATAATTCAACTTTGGGAGGGATTTGTTTGTTTGCAGACAGGCTGATGGAAAAGATAATAAATTGCAGAAATCATACGATTGTGGGCCTGGATCCGAGGATTCAGTATATACCGAAGCATATAGCGGATGAAGCTTGGGAAGTTGTATCTGAAGGCAGCAGATCTGAAAAAACTGCCGAAGCATTTTTCAGATTTAACAAAGAGATAATAGACAATGTTTATGATATTGTTCCTGCTGTAAAGCCACAGATAGCCTTTTATGAGCAGTATGGAGCTGCAGGCATTGAATGCTATCTGAAGACTTGCAGCTATGCAAAATCTAAGGGCTTATTGGTTATTGGCGATGTAAAAAGAGGAGACATAGGTTCTACGGCAGAGGCATATTCTGATTTTTACCTTGGGAATAATGAAGGCTCTGCGGAAACTGACTGCATTACCATAAACCCGTATTTAGGCACCGATTCAATGGACCCGTTTGTAAGAAACTGCGAAAAGCACGGAAAGGGGATTTTTGTGCTGGTGAAGACCTCCAACAAGTCTTCAAAAGATATACAGGATTTGGAATCGGACGGGAAAAAAATCTATGAGCATGTGGCGGAACTGGTGGTCAGCCTGGGTGAGAGCCAGACAGGAAAATACGGCTATAGCTCAGTTGGAGCGGTTGTAGGGGCTACCTTCAGGAATGAAGGGCAGAAACTGAGAAAAATGATGAAAAAGGTTTATTTCCTGGTTCCGGGCTATGGGGCTCAGGGCGGTACGGCAGAGGATGCTTCAGTATGCTTTAATGATGATGGATTTGGGGCTGTGATAAACTCCTCAAGAGGTATAATTGCAGCCTATAAGATGGAAGGTTACAAGGAAAGGTTCAGTGAAAAGGAGTATGGACAGGCGGCCAGGGAAGCTGCAATAGCAATGAGAAATGACATAAATAACGAGCTTGCCAGGATTGGGAAATTAGCGTGGTAGGAGTTGAATCGACTATGCAGCGTATGTGCAAAATTATTGAGAACAGAGAGCTTTGCAGGGATGTATATGAAATGAGGCTTGAGTGCCCGGAAATAGTTCAGGAATCCAAACCAGGACAGTTTCTGCATATAAAGATAAATAAATCTGCTGATCCGCTGTTGAGGCGGCCTATAAGCATAAGCAGAATATACAGGGATACAGGCTGTATTTCAATTGTCTACCAGTGTGTAGGCAAAGGGACAGAAGAAATGGCTGCCCTTAAGCAGGGCGAATATATAGATGTTATAGGCCCTTTGGGCAACGGTTTTACCTTGTTTCAAAGGAAAAAATCTGCTGTAATTGGAGGGGGAATAGGTATTGCACCTCTATTGGAAATTGTTGCTGAGCTGACGGATTGTGATGCCTATTTGGGCTTTCGGGACAATACCTTTAAGCTTGATGAATTTGCCTCAGCCTGTAAAGAGCTTCATATTGCCACAGAGGATGGGAGCCTGGGAAGCAGGGGTAATGTTACCGATATAATTAAGGACATAAAAAAATACGAGATTGTATATGCCTGCGGGCCAAAGGCGATGCTGAAAAGGATCAAAGAGCTTTG
The DNA here is from genome assembly GCA_012519325.1 of Gracilibacteraceae bacterium. Lineage (GTDB taxonomy): Bacteria > Bacillota > Clostridia > Lutisporales > Lutisporaceae > BRH-c25. The sequence goes on from JAAYQK010000155.1 coordinate 8,279, forward strand.
TGCGGAAAAGAATGTGAAATGCTTTATTTCCATTGAAGAGAGAATGGGCTGCGGTATAGGAGCGTGTTTGGTCTGCGCTTGCAAGATCAAGGAAGGAGATGCATGGCATTATAAAAAGGTCTGTACCGACGGTCCGGTGTTTGAGGCTTCGGAGGTGGATTTTGATGATTAACATGAGCGTGGATATTGGAGGAATAAATCTTAAAAATCCCGTACTCACAGCTTCAGGGACTTTCGGTTTCGGCAGGGAGTATTCAGGGTACTATGATCTATCCAAGCTTGGGGGAATTGTCGTAAAAGGATTGACCCTGGAACCCAGAGAAGGCAACAAACCGCCCAGAATAGCAGAGACACCGGCAGGTATTCTGAATAGTGTGGGACTGCAGAATCCCGGAGTGGAATACTTCATTAAGAAGGAACTTCCATTCCTTAGGGAGTTCGATACGGCAGTGATAGCAAATATTGCAGGCAGTACGGTTGAAGAATATTGCATTATGGCTGAGAAGTTGGGGAGCTTAGTTGACGGCATAGAACTTAACATATCCTGCCCAAATGTGAAGGAAGGCGGTGCAGCATTTGGTGTAAGTGCCGAATCGGTGTATAATATAACCAGAAAGGTAAAAGAACAATGTAAGGTACCGCTTATTGTAAAGCTTACGCCCAATGTTACGGATATAAAGGAAATAGCAGTGGCAGCTCTGGAAGGAGGTGCTGATGCATTATCTCTCATCAATACTCTGCTGGGAATGGCAATAGATATTAATTCAAGAAAGCCTATACTGGCAAATGCTGTCGGCGGGCTATCAGGTCCGGCCATAAAGCCCGTAGCGGTGAGAATGGTCTGGCAGGTAGCTCAAGCCGTTAATATTCCGATAATCGGGATGGGAGGTATTGCCTGCTGGCAGGATGCGATTGAGTTCATACTGGCAGGCGCCGATGCCGTATCAGTCGGTACGGCAAACTTCGTAAACCCGTATGCACCCATGGAAATACTCGAGGGGATAGAAAATTATCTCATAAATAATCAATTTGGGAGTATAAATGAAATAAAGGGTAATATAAGATTATAGTCGCAAGGCATGAGATGTGAGACGCGAGGGCTGGGCGGGGCTATTAGAGTGACAATTTAAAGGAGGATTTAATATGCTTACAAAAAGAATGGTGAATGGTTTATTGGAAAAGACAGGAGTGCTGCAGACGGGACATTTCCTTCTGACTTCGGGAAGGCACAGTAACAAATATATGCAGTGCGCAAAGATATTCCAGCATCCGGACATCAGTGCCGAGATATCGAAGGACCTGGCCGAAAAGTATGACGGCTATGACATAGATATAGTAATAGGCCCTGCTATTGGAGGGATAATACTTGCATACGAGGTAGCAAGACAACTGGAAGTAATGGCACTTTTTGCCGAAAGAGAAAATGGAGTTATGACTTTGAGAAGGGGATTTGAAATAAAGCCTGGTTCGAGAGTATTGGTGGTGGAAGATGTAATCACTACAGGAGGCTCGGTAAAAGAGGTAATTGATGTGGTACGTTCTTCCGGAGGCGAAGTTGTCGGGGTGGCCTGTGTAGTAGATAGAAGCGGCGGCAAAGCCATATTTGACGTACCATTTAAGAGTGCTATAAAAATTGAAATAGAGACCTTTAAACCGGAAGACTGCCCAATGTGCAAATCAGGGTCTGAAGCTGTAAAGCCGGGAAGCAGAAATAATTGATAAATTAAACTTTTAACAATGTTTGCGTGCCTGACCTGAGATATCAACAGATAAATAGATCATTATTATCAGTTTATTTTATATTTTATAAAATAATACACAATGATTGTTGAATTTTTAAAACAATCAATGTATTATATTATTAAAATGTATTATATTATTAATATAAAAAAAAGGAGGTTTATTTAATGACAGAAAAAAGAGAAAATTGGGGATCGCGTTTTGGATTTCTAATGGCAGCAGCAGGTTCTGCCGTAGGACTCGGTAACATATGGAGATTCCCCTATCTTACTGGTATGAACGGTGGCGGAGCATTTATTTTAATTTATTTAGGCTGTGTAGCACTTATTGGACTATGTATTATGACCGCCGAGTTTGCTGTAGGTAGAAGAAGCGGTCTTGCAGCAGTTGGCGCTTACAAAAGTGTCAGTGACAAATGGTCCTTTGCGGGAGCATTGGGCGTTCTCAGCGGATTCTTCATTATGGGCTTCTATCCGGTAGTTGGCGGATGGTCAATGGCTTATATAGCCAAATCCTTTACGGGACTGCTGGCTGTTCCCGAAGCGATAGGGGATGTCTTTGGAGGATTTATATCAGCACCTGTTGAGCCATTGGTATGGATGGTCATTTATCTGGCGATTAATGTATTTATTGTTTCAAAAGGTGTTCAAGGCGGCATTGAAGCAGCAGGCAAGGTTATGATGCCTCTGTTGTATGTGCTTCTGGCAGCAATCATTTTCAGAACTATCAGCCTCCCGGGTGCAGGTGAAGGGCTTAAGTTCCTGCTTGCACCTGACTTTTCCAAGGTGACCGGTCAGACCTTCCTGGCTGCGTTGGGGCAGGCATTCTTCTCACTAAGCCTTGGCATGGGCTGCATGATTACCTATGGAAGCTACCTGAACAAAGAAGAAAAGCTGCCGGCCAATGCTTTAATTGTAACCACTATGGATACAAGCGTTGCTCTGTTGGCTGCTGTAGCAATATTCCCGGCGCTCTTTGCATTTGGTATAGAACCGACTGCAGGTCCCGGTCTTGTTTTTATAGTGTTACCGCAGGTATTTGCTCAGATGGGTAGCTTAGGGCCAGTATTCTCAGCATTATTCTTCCTGCTTCTGTTTATTGCTGCTCTTACCTCTTCAGTATCCCTGCTGGAGGTTGTTGTTGCATATCTGATTGACCAGCATAGAATGGAAAGAAAGAAAGCTGTTTACATTACTTCTGCAATCATGGCTGTAATGTGCATACTCTCTTCATTGTCAATGGGAGCTATGTCAGGATTTAAGATTTTCGGAGTCGGCTTCTTTGACTTCTTCGATATCCTTACGGATAAGATATTCCTTGCAATAGGCGGAGGTCTCCTTGCAATATTTGTCGGATTCTTTATGAAGAAGGAAGACCTGAAGGATGAGCTTACAAATGGTGGAACCGTGAGCTTCCCAGCTTTTGAACTCTGGTATAACCTTACAAAGTATGTAGTACCTGTTATTATTGCAGTTATTGCAATTTCAGGTATTTTGGCAATAGAACAAAAGAGCTTGATGATATTCGGGCTTTTAATTATTGCAGTGCTTGCAGTATTCTCCAAGAAGTTGTAAATCAGAGTAGTAATTATATAAAAAGTAGAGCTGTTGCATATGCAGCAGCTCTACTTTTTCATAAGGTTCACATTTTCTTCGGGCGTAATATAAATTGTATTGTAGTTCTCATAGATAACCATTCCCGGTTTTGCTCCATTGGGTTTTTTCACATTCTTTTTTATAGTGTAGTCAACCGGCACTTTGGAGGACATCCTTCCTTTGCTGTAATATGCCGCAAGGTTTGCAGCCTCTTTCAGTGTTGTGTCATCCACATCTTTTCCTTTGGTCTTTATCAGGACATGAGAGCCTGGGATATCTTTTGTATGAAGCCATATATCCTGATTAACGGCAAGCTTAAGGGTAAGATAGTCATTCTGAACATTATTCTTGCCGACAAATATCTCAAAGCCTGTTGATGAAATAAAACGCATTGGACTGGATGTTTTTTTTGTTTGCCTGCCTTTTACCCTTCTTCTGATTTTTAAATAACCCTGCTCAGCAAGCTCCGTCCTGATTTCCTCCAATTCCAGCTCTTCAGTACATTTATCCAGATTGTCAAGCTGAGCCTCCAGATACATTATTTCCTGTTTATTTTCTTGAAGTTGGATATTAATTTTATTTATGGCTTTTTTGAATTTATTATATTGCTTATAATATTTCTGGGCATTTTCCGAGGGGGACAACCGAATATCCAATGGGATTTCAATATACTCTCCCTCCGGGGAGTAGTAATTCTGAAGCCTTGCTTTCTCCTCGCCCCTTTGCAGATAATATATGTTTGATATAATAAGATCTCCGTATAATTTATATTTTTCTGAATCGGAGGCTTCCTGAAGATCACCGTTCAGCTTTTCGAGCTTCTTATAGCAGCGTTCCAGACGGTTGGATATTACTTTATGCATATCTCCCGACTTTTGCTTAATTCTGTCCTTTTTGTCTTTTTCATGATAGAACCTTTCAACTGCTTTGCTCATGCTTTCAAACTTCTGCTTTTCGAAATTTTTGTAGATTTCAAGGTCAAAGCATGAAAAATCCAAAGCCTTTACGTCTTTGTATACTATGTTAGGGTGAAATGATGAGGTGCGTACAGCTTCCTGGAACTTGTAAAAAGCATTATAAAACTTTTCAATATGCCCGGAACTGCACTGCTTCAAATCAGCGTCGCTGTCAATTCCCGCTCTCATGCAGATATCTCTTGCAAGTACAGGGCTGATGCCGTTAAACTTGCTAACCAGGTATTTTTCAGCCATTATGCTGCCCGGATTATTCATAATCCCTTCAATAAGGCTTTCCCTTGTAGCTTTAGTGGGGTCGGCCTTACCGAATGAGGGGGGATATTCATAATTTCCTCCTGGCAATATTTCTCTTACGCTGCTTATTTCAAAGCTTATTCTTTTTATACTGTCTATTATTTTGCCGGTAGTTTTGTCAATAAAGATAATGTTGCTGTGGCGTCCCATTATTTCAGCAACCAGTGTTTTTTGAGTGCCGTATCCCAATTCGTCTGAGGAGTCTATGTCTATTTCAATTATTCTTTCAAATTGCGGCTGACTGACTGACACAATACGCCCTCCCAAAAGATGCTTTCTAAGCAGCATGCAAAAGGAGGGAGGGACTGATGAATTGGATTTGCTCTCCTCTGTAAGATGTACTCTTGGATAGGTGGAGCTGGCGCTTAGCAAAAGCTTATAGTTGTCTCCGGAACTCCTGATATGTATTAACAACTCATCCTTTTCGGGCTGGTACACTTTGTCAATTTTTCCGTTCAGCAGCTTATTCTGCAGCTCATTAACAATTGAACTGACAACAGAGCCGTCATAAGGCATAAATATACCTCCTTTATGTTGCTGGTTGATGTATTGAGCTTACTTAAATATTATATCACTAGACCTACTTCTTTACTATAATTGAATATATGAAGAAAAATGCGACAGGGGAAACGTCCCCATGGCCTTCCCCATGGCCTTCCAAAGTACGGTCTTCTCTCTGAATCCTTTAGCTTCTAAGGAATACCCAGAACTCTGGCATCCGGCATCTGAAGAATGAGAAATACTACCCAACCGATAATTGAAGAATTTATCAGAAAATGGGAGCAATATCAAGAAAATCAAAAACAACAAAATTTTTTAATGTTCTATATGTTTAATCACGAGTTTATATGTTATAATAATTGAAAAATGCAATTATTATTGATTAAGTGCCTGTGTATAAACAACCTCAGGCCGGAATGCAGCAGATTAGGCCGAATATATTCCGGATAAACAATGCGATAACGGAAGGATGGTCAATTTGATAAAGAGTATGACGGGCTTTGGAAGAGGAGAATTCAGTCAGGGTACGAGTACATTTTCCGTTGATGTAAGGTCGGTAAATCACAGATATTGTGATGTGTCTATCAGGATGCCAAGGTCAATGTCTTTGATGGAAGAGAAGGTAAGGGAATTCGTAAGTGAGAGGATTAGCAGAGGAAAGGTAGATGTGTACATAAACTATAGTACTTTTGGACAGAGCTCCCAGGTAAAACTTGATACCAGTCTTGCAAAGGCTTATGTGGATTCTCTTAATACTTTGAAAGAGATGTTTCAAATACAGGATGATATCAGTTTATCACTTCTTACAAGATTCAGTGATATTATGTCCCTTGAGACTGTTGAGCAGGATATGGAAGAACTGTGGCTGATTCTTAAGGAAGCATTGGAAATAGCATTCAATGCGCTAATAGAAATGAGAAAGCGTGAGGGAGAAAGGTTAAAGAATGATCTATTGGAAAAAATCGTTGATGTAAGGGATTTCGTAGAAAACATGAAAGAAAAATCCTCTGGTATAGTTGATGAATATAAGATTAAGCTATATGATAGAATAAAAGAACTGATAAAGGACATTCCTATTGACGAAAACAGGCTCCTTACAGAAGTTGCGATTTTTGCCGATAAAACAAGCATTGATGAAGAGATAGTAAGACTAGAGAGTCATATGGACCAGTTCAAAAAAGCACTTAATTTCGGCGGGCCTGTCGGTAAAAAACTGGATTTCATAATACAGGAAATGAACAGAGAGATAAATACCATAGGCTCAAAGATTACCGACCTGGAAGTATTGAATAACGTAATAAGCATAAAAACAGAAATCGAAAAAATAAGAGAACAAGTGCAAAATATAGAGTAATTGGAGGTTTAAAATGGGTATAAAGCTAATAAACATTGGGTTTGGAAATATCGTATCGGCAAACAGATTGGTTGCAATAGTAAGTCCGGAATCAGCGCCCATTAAAAGAATAATCCAGGAAGCTAGAGACAGGGGAATGCTTATTGATGCTACATACGGAAGAAGGACAAGAGCTGTAATAATAACCGATAGTGATCACATAATTCTTTCTGCAGTGCAGCCTGAAACTGTTGCACACAGGCTTGCAGACCGTGAAACGGCAGGTACTGAAGAGGTTGTGACCGAGGAATAAAGAAGGGTAGGATAATATGAAGAGCAAGGGTCTGCTTATTGTTATTTCAGGTCCTTCAGGTGCAGGAAAAGGTACTATATGCAGAGAATTACTTCGAAGTTACAGTAAGAATATTGAACTTTCTATTTCTGTTACAACCAGAAAGCCAAGGGATGGAGAAACTGAAGGGGTTAATTACTTTTTCAGGGACAAGGAAGAGTTTGTCAGAATGGCTGAGAATGGGGAGTTCATTGAATATGCAAAAGTACATGGTAATTATTACGGGACTCCAAAGAAGTATGTCATGGATAAGCTTAAGGAAGGAAAAAATGTAATACTGGAAATTGATGTACAAGGGGGAATGAAAGTAAAGTATGTTTTTTGCGAGGCTGTATTTATTTTTGTTATTCCGCCTACCTTTGAAGAGTTGAAGAAAAGGATAGAAGGACGTGGGACAGAGACAGAAAAAGATATTTGTAATAGGTTAAAAAATGCTTATAATGAGATAGGGCATGCCAACAATTACGATTATATTATAGTAAACGATAATATAAAGGATGCAGCAGAAAAAATATACTGCATTCTAACTGCGGAAAAATGCAGATTGTCAAGATGCAATATTGACTTAGATAAATTCAGGGAGGGATAAGATGATATATCCTACTTTAATGTCGCTTCTGGAAAAGGTTGACAGCAAATATACTCTGGTTGTTACAGTTGCAAAAAGAGCCAGACAATTGGTAGACGGACAGCCCAAGCTTACAAGTGAAGATTCTAATAAACCGGTAACAATAGCAATAAATGAATTATATGAAGATAAGATTACCTATGAGAGAAACAGACCGGTAAAACCATCGGGGGAGCAAAATGCTTAAGGGAAAGAAAATTATTCTTGGTGTATCGGGTGGAATAGCAGCATATAAAGCCTGTGAGCTTGTTAGCAGGCTTAAAAAGCTGAATGCGGAAGTGCATGTAATTATGACGGCATCGGCCGCGAAATTTGTTACGCCCCTTACCTTCCAGTCACTTTCATTAAATCAGGTAGTTGTTGATATGTTTGAAGCACCGAATTACTGGGAGATAGAGCATATATCACTGGCAAAGCTGGCGGATGTTATTGTTGTCGCTCCTGCAACGGCAAATATAATTGGAAAGCTTGCAAACGGAATTGCGGATGACATGCTTTCCACTACAATTATGGCTACAAGGGCAAAGGTCATAATAGCTCCGGCTATGAATACAAATATGTATGAAAATCCTGTCCTTCAGAGGAATATCAGACTGCTTTCGGAATTGGGATATACCATTGTTCCTCCTGATGAAGGACGCCTTGCATGCGGTGATGTTGGAAAGGGGAGAATGCCTGACCCCTCTGTCATTGAGAAATCAATTATTGATTTGTTGAATTTCAGACAGGATATGAAGGGTAGGACTGTTCTTGTGACTGCAGGGCCCACAAGAGAGGCCATAGACCCTGTAAGATTTATATCCAACAATTCCACAGGAAAAATGGGGTATGCAATTGCCGGGCAGGCAGCTTTAAGAGGCGCGAAGGTTTATTTGGTCTCAGGACCCACAATTCTAGATGCACCGGCAGGAGTTGAAAAGTATAACGTAATATCAGCAGAAGAAATGTACAATAAGGTAATGGAGCTTTTTCCCATGTGCGACATAGTAATCAAAGCTGCCGCAGTAGCTGACTATGCGCCGATGACCTCTTACAGCCAGAAAGTTAAAAAGCTGGATAGTGAACTTGAACTGAAGCTGAAAAGGAATCCTGATATACTATATGAACTTGGAAAAATAAAAGGCAACAGAATACTTGTGGGTTTTGCCATGGAAACTGAAAACCTTGTAGAGAATGCTGCAGAAAAGGTAAAGAAAAAGAATCTGGATTTTATTGCAGCTAATGACCTAAATGAGGAAGGAGCGGGCTTCGCAGTTGATACGAATGCTGTAAAGCTTATTGACAGGGAAGGAAATGTTGAAAGCATTCCGCTTAAGACAAAGCATGAGGTGGCAGATATAATTCTTGATAGGATAATGAATATAAAGCGTACATAACGGTACGCTTTTAAGTTATATTTTTGTAGGGCATATTAATATTGAGCTAAAAGCATGATACAAACTTTGTTGGGGAGATCAGAATGAAAGAAAAAGTATATGCAGAGGTCATAGTGGACAATAAGTGTAAAGAGACTGACAGAGCTTACAGCTATCTGGTTCCTGATGAGATTAAGGCATTAATCAAAATCGGAAGCAGAGTAATTGTGCCTTTTGGTATCGGGAACAAACAGCTGGAAGGATATGTGGTGGACTTAAAAGACAGTATAGATTTTGATGCTTCAAGGATAAAGTCCCTGTCAAGGATGTTGGATGAGGAGCCTGTAATGTCTCTAGAGCTTGTTGAACTGTCAAAATGGATGAAAGAAAAATACTTGTGCTACTATATTGATGCTATACAGGCAATTGTGCCTTCCCCTGTAAGAACAAAAAGCAGCTACTACATAGAACTTTGCAATAGCGAAGATATTTATGAAAAGATTGAGAAACTGAATTCAAACATCATTATGGAAATAATGGAGTTTCTAGAGCACAATTCAGGAAGTGCAAAACTGGCTGATATAAAGGAATATTTTGGCGATCGCAAAATAGATTATTATATAAAAAGGCTTCTGGAAACAGAGGTAGTCAGAAAGGTACAGATAATAGCTGACAAAGTAGGAGGCAAGAAACAGAAGCTCCTTTATTTATCGGAGGATAAAGACATTAAAATCAGGAAGACTGCAAGCAAACAGAGGAAAATTTATGAGCTTCTTGCAAATAATCCGGGTATATCCCTTGCCAGACTGAGAGAAGTTTGCAGAGGCTGCGATTCTGCAGTAAGGGCTATGGAGAAAAAGGGATATATAAGGATTGAAGAAAAGGAGGAATACAGGTCGGTCAACACCAAGGTATACACGGAAAAAAGACACGAACTGACTTGTGAGCAGCGGAAAGCCCTGTCGGATATAAGACACTTCTTTTCCAATGGCAAGGATGTTGTACTTTTCGGTGTGACAGGCAGCGGCAAGACTGAGATTTATCTTGAATTGATTGAAGAATACCTGTCAACGGGTAAAGACTCTATAATGCTAGTACCGGAAATTTCCTTGACTCCGCAAATGGTTTCACGATTTAAAAATCGTTTCGGAGATAATATAGCTGTTTTGCACAGCGGTCTTTCAGAAGGTGAAAAATATGATGAATGGAGAAAAATTAAGGCAGGTATTGTGAAAGTAGCTATTGGCGCAAGATCTGCAGTTTTTGCTCCCTTTAAGAACTTGGGCATAATAATCATTGATGAAGAGCATGAGCACACATACAAATCAGA
>JAAYQK010000156.1 GCA_012519325.1 Gracilibacteraceae bacterium
AGAGCGGCCCAAGCGCCTTTTAAAAAGGACTGCTGGATTCCACCCCTTCCGAATATACAAGCTTTATTGTCTTTAATAAGGTATTATCAACATTCACTTCAAGTTTTCCAGCATCATCGCCCCTTTTAAAAGGCGCTTGGGCCGCTCTTAAATCCTTGACTTCCAGCTTCACATTCTCTGCCTCATCCGCCCTAAGCGCCAAGTTAAAATCCTCTGCGGGCTTGACTCCTACAAACCTTTCCTTTCCGTTCCTTACCTCTACTACTTTAAAAATACTATCCTTCTCTACAACCTTCTTTTTTGAATAGTTTTTAAATGCATACTCAAGCAGAGAGGACGAATCATTCCACATAGGGCCGCAGTTCAACACTACACAAACCAGCTGCAGCCCTTCCCTTGTTGCGGAAGACACCAGACATCGCCCTGCTTTTTTTGTAAAACCTGTTTTTACTCCGTCTCCCCCGCCAAATTGCCATAGCATTTTGTTTTTATTAATCATTACCCTATCCCAATTCTCATCAGGAGGTCCTTCTATTATTTTTTTCTTGCTGCTTACTATTCTTGAGAATATGGGGTTTTTTAAAGCATAAGAAGTAATCAGAGCTAGATCATATGCGGTGGTATAATGTCCTTCCGCATCCAAACCGTGCGGATTGGCAAACCGTGTATTATTGGCTCCGATCTCTCGGGCCTTTTTATTCATCATTTCTGCAAAACCCTCAACTGAACCGCCGATATGCTCTGCTACTGCAACTGCCGAATCATTTCCGGAACGCAGCATTATTGCATATAATAAATCACTTACTGTATGTTTTTCGCCTTCACGTAAATAAATGGAGGAACCCTCCATATGAGATGCCCTTTTGCTTACAGTAACCTTTTCGTCCAGTTTTCCGCTTTCAATAGCTACAAGAGTGGTCATTATTTTTGTGGTACTTGCCATTGGCAGCTTTTCATGCATATTTTTCGAATATAGAACGCGGTTTGAATTCACATCCATAATAACTGCGGCTCGTGCACTGGTTTCTTGCGCAGCCTGTACTGCAAAAAATCCTGATAATGCAGCAATGATCACTGCAATGACTATAGCTATGCTTCTTTTCATCAAATCACTCCGAAATAATAAATGATTTACATTTTGATATTAAATGCATACATATATTATTTACAGAATGATTTGTTTATATAATATCATTATTCCCTGACAATTTTGCAGCCGAATTCCTTGGCAATTTTAAGCGCTTCCTTCATGTCATCCTCTCCCCATACAGTCCATCCTCCCTTTAATGTTCCGTCTACGTATATCTCTACCTTGTCCTTTTTAAAGATCATCACCTTGTCCTGCCTTTTCTTCATTTGTATAATCTGTCTATGTATTGCCTCTTCAACATCAACATTCATTACCTTCAATGCAATAAAAATACATGAGAGAGCGTCCTCCAATTCACTCTTAGCCCTCTCTTCCTCGCCTCTAAGCAGGGCTTTCAATGATTCTGCAACCTCTTCATTCAAATGACTTAGAACTTCATTCGGGTCATCAGTGGAGTATTTCCTGTTTTCCCATATCATATCAACTGCTTTCTTTAATTCCATATGATAACCTCCTGAAAAACACATCATTTATTAATAATTATTTTTACATTCCTGCAGCACTAATATTATAGCAATTTATAAATAAAAAAGGAAGGAGTTTGATTCCTTCCTACATTTCAACCCTATTCTCTCCAGAACCCTTATTTTTATTAAAGTAATTCTCCATATTACTGATTAGATTGGGCACCATGTCAACTATCCTGTCTACCGCACTGCTGTATCTGACAGGGATGACCTTAAGCTGTCCATTTGAGGTAGCGAGAAATCCTATAGGCTGTACAGTCACAC
>JAAYQK010000157.1 GCA_012519325.1 Gracilibacteraceae bacterium
AGTACATGCGTTGAAAGATAATCATCAATAAATCTCTGGCCGACAGACGGCTTATAAGCGGCGATGTCATTTGCAATCATATACCGCTCAAGTTGATTCATCTTCCGACGATAATTATTGATGGTATAATGCCCCCACTTGTCAAGACAAGATCTCAAAAAATTTAAGTTAGTTTCTCCTTTCCATAATTTTACTAATGTTAATATTGAATGTCTATTCGTTTTGTTGTACACTTAATAAGCCTGACAGGAGGATAGAGCTCTGCTGGGAAGCAACTCGAGCGTCTGCCAGGTTCCTATATGGCTTACAGAGGGGCACCTGATGGTGTCTTTCTGCCTTTTAAAGCCAGTAGGATAATAAGCGATAAATCCCGGGGTTTGGGGCAGAGCCCCATGAAAGCTATGCTTTCTTACACCGCCTCTTGTAGCGGCCGACAACGTCCATAATAAATGTCTGCCGGCACCTGGTAATCCAAAGATTGATGAGGTTTATGATTATTGTAATGGTCCATATATTCATCAGTCAGCTTTCTCAATTGGTAACCTGTTTCATACTCTGCAAGATACAGTTTTTCCCATTTGTATGACCTAAAGAAGCGTTCTATACGCTGGTTATCAAGAGCCCGGCCCTTTCCATCCATAGATATTTTGATATTATGCTCCTTGAGAAGCTCAATGTAATCTTCATTTGTGAACTGTGACCCTTGATCGCAGTTCATGATCTCGGGGGCTCCGTGCTGCCTGACAGCCTTCCTTATTGTCTCAAGTACAAAAGTACGATCAATGGTATTTGACAGCCTATAACCCACGATAAAACGGCTATGCCAATCAATTATTGCACATAGATACATGAAGCCCTTTGGCATCCGGCAATAGGTGATGTCGATAGACCAAACCTGGTTAGGACGATCTATTTTCAATCCGCGTAACAAGTAAGGATATAAATACTTAGCATGAATGCGCTTGCTCAGGTTCGGCCCAGGACAGAATCCATGGATTCCCATATCCCGCATATATCGGCGTACCCTTTTTTTGTTAATCAGGACATGATAATCTCTTTTTAAGATAGCTGTTATACGCCGGTAACCATACTCTGGATGATCGGTATATATTTCGTCAATGAACCACTTGATGCGGTACTCTTCATCGCCTATAGGAACCGGCTTATAATAAAGGCTTGTCCGGTTTAATGAAAGCAATTGCGCTTGGTCTGTAATGTTAAGTTTTTTATCTTCTTTGTCAATCATTTCCTTTCGTTCTTCGCGGGAATTAGAGGAGGCCAGATTTTTTTTTCAACCAGGAAACTTCGTAGGAAAGCTTCCCGATTTGCTTTAACAGTTCGTCTTTCTCCTTTTCGTATGACTGCTTGACCTTCTCCACTTCGTCGGTTTCTTTACTGAAAACCCTGCCTGCATTGTTTAAAAATTCTGCCTTCCATCTGCTTAACTGATTGGGATGGACCTCATACATTGCAGCAACTTCATTCAGTGTTTTCTCCTCCCGAAGAACTTCCAGTACTATTTTGGCTTTTTGTTCAGGTGTAAAATTTCGTCTCTTTTCCATGATTCCATTCTAACTTATTTTCTCTGTTTTGTCTGTCTTGTTTTCTGGGTTCATTATACAAGGCCGCATCAAGATTCTGTAAGGAATTTTGAGCGAAAGCTGAAAAAGTTAACCAAACGCTCTTGGTCAATCAGTATGGATGAGAGGATTCAGAGATTGAACTGGGTTATCCGAGGCTGGATAAACTACTTCCGAAAAGGAAGGATGAAGAAAAACCTCATTAGAATTGACGGACACCTGAGAACGAGAATGAGAATCGTCATCTGGAAACAATGGAAAACCAGACAGAAGAGATATTGGGGACTACGGAAACTAGGAGCACCCGAATGGATGGCAAAGCAGTCTGTTGGTTTTGCAAACCATTACCAAGCGGTGGCCAAAACTACAGGGCTACGTAAAATCTCAAAAGAAACCCTCGCAAAGCGAGGTCTCATTAGTTGTTTAGATTACTATTTGAATTGAACCGCCTAGTGCGGATCCGCATGCTAGGTGGTGTGAGAGGGGGAAGA
>JAAYQK010000014.1 GCA_012519325.1 Gracilibacteraceae bacterium
CTTAATTATTAAGTCACTTAACTATCAAACATTTTTATTATAATTCAGAAAAGTCCTGATTACAATATAGTTTTGTAAACCTTTGCAAATAACTATAATTTAAACTATAATAGTATTATTATTTTGGGATTGGGGGAAGGCATGGCATGCTGTATATAAGAAATGAAAACACAAATCCCTATTTCAATCTGGCAATGGAAGAATATCTGTTCAACCTGGATGACAATAACGACTATTTCCTTCTCTGGCAAAATGAACCGACAATAGTTGTCGGGAAATATCAGAATACTGCAGAAGAAATAAACAGTGAATATGTAAAAGAAAAAGGCATTCATGTAGTAAGGAGGATAACCGGAGGCGGTGCGGTCTATCATGACCTGGGCAACCTTAACTATACTTTCATAAACAAAGGAAGGGAAAAAAAGGAATTTGACTTCAGAAAGTTCACCATGCCCATTGTTAAAGCCCTCGGACGCTTTGGAGTGGAGGCTGAGCTTTCAGGCCGCAATGATATTACCATCGCTCAAAAAAAGTTTTCAGGAAATGCACAATATGTAAAGCAGGGAAAGGTTCTTCACCACGGAACCTTGCTTTTTAATTCCGAAATGGAGGAACTGACAAAGGCATTAAAGGTGTCGGAGGACAAATTTCAATCCAAGGGAATAAAGTCAGTCAGGTCAAGAGTAACAAATATTGCGGATTATCTACCCGCAAATATTACGGTTTATGAATTTAAAGAAATGCTTTTGAAATATATGTTCGAAGGGTATGCGGCAATAACTGAGGGGCAGCTTAAAGAAGCAGATATCAATGAAATAAACATGCTTATGAAAAGCAAATATATGAATTGGGATTGGAATTACGGAGCTTCACCTGAGTTTAATGTTAAACAGGCAAAAAGGTTTGAAGGCGGCAGGGTTGAAGTATTAATAAACATAAAAAACGGAATAATCCAAGGAATAAAATTCTACGGAGACTTCTTCGGCAGCGGAAATCCCGAAGACATTGAAGCTGTGCTAATTGGAAAGCGATATCTTGAAGATGAGATAAAAGCTGCTCTTTCAGGCTTGGATACGAATTACTATTTTAGAGGTATAACCCTCGAGGAGCTTCTAAGCTGTATTTTATAAGAAATTGGGGAAATGATTTTGCAAAATAATAAGCTTCTTAATGCAATTAAGAATCTTTGTCTTTTGATTAATTATATCTTATGGCAGCACGCAAAATGGTTTGGCGAAATTTCCACAGGTTCAGGAATTACTGTCATGCATTTTTCATCTGCCAGGATACATCTTGTATTGAATAAGCATCCCGGGGGCGGTGAAGCAGGATCAGGCGTATCCCCAATTTTCAAGTTCAGGTTGAATCCTTCATCCCTAATTCCCTTTGTTATGCTGGGTGCAGATTCCAGCAGGACCTTGGTATACGGATGCTTTGCATTATTATATATCTCTATGCTGGGTGCAGACTCCAATATTTTTCCGGCATACATTATCATAATATGATCTGCTATTTGTCTAACAACTGCCAAGTCATGGGCTACAAACAACATAGAAAGGGAATATTTCTCCTTCAGATCCATCAGAAAATTCAGCACCTGTGCCTGAAGGGAAACATCCAAAGCTGAAATAGGCTCGTCCGCCAATATTAATTCAGGACGTTCCACCAATGCTCTTGCAATAATAACACGCTGGCGCTGTCCTCCCGATAGCTGTTCAGGATATCTGAACCTGAATTCTGGGTCCAGCCCTACTTGGTTCAGGGTATTTACAATAATCTCATCGCGCTTTTTTGCATCCTTCATTCCATACAATATCAATGGTTCTTCCATAGACATCTTTATGGTAAAGCGAGGGTGCAGGGAGGATAATGAGTCTTGGAAAATTAGTTGAATCTTCCGGCGCATTTCCTTTACGTCGTTCTTTTTCATTTGATCATAGCGCTGGCCTTTAAAATAAATATAGCCTTCTGTCGGATCTTCCAATCCTATAATAGTACGAAGCAAAACCGATTTGCCGCAGCCGGATTCTCCAACAAGAGCTACTGTCTGGCCATTTTCAATTTTAAAACTGATACCGTCCACAACATATTTTGTCGCGACTTGTTTATTGAACAAACCCCTGCGAATTGGATAATGCTTCTTCAAATCTTTAACTTCTAATATCGGTACGCTCATCTATGTCACCTCACTCCAACGTAGTATCATCGCTGGTACGATAATCCATCAGCGGATAATGGCAAGCAACCATACGACCTTCTTCAATTTCACGCAGCATTGGCTGCTCTTCCAGGCATTTCGGCTGTACAAACTCACAGCGGGGTGAAAAGGCACAGCCCTTAGGCAGATTCACCATATCCGGCGGGAAGCCCTTTATGGATTTCAAACGTTTGGTCTTCCTTGCCTCCAGCAAAGGCACCGAACGGATTAATCCAACTGTGTACGGATGCCTGGGATAGAGCAAAAGCTTTTTCTTGGGCGATGATTCCACGCAGCGGCCCGCATACATAACAAATATATCATCCGAAAACTGCGAAACTACGCCGAAATCATGTGTAATAATAATAACAGAATTTCCGGCCTCTTTTTTTACATCAATCAATGCCTCTATAATTTCAGCCTGGATGGTAATACCAAGACTGGTAGTTGGCTCATCCGCAATCAGCAGATCCGGTTTGAATATCATTGACATGGCAATAAATATTCTTTGTCTGAATCCCGCTGAGAATTCGCAGGGATATTTCTTCATAATTTCTTCATGATTAGAAATACCCACCATTTTAAGCACTTCTATGCACCGCTGCTTTATTTCTTCCTTGCTTGCTTTTTTATGTACAAGATAAGCTTCGATCAGCTGCTCCCCTATAGTCATATAAGGATTAAAGGAAGTTGTAGGGTCCTGGAATATCAAAGAAATCTGAGAGCCGCGAATCCGTGACATTTCTTTTTCAGATAGCTTAAGCAGATTCCGATTCTTAAAATTGATTTCACCGCCTACTATCTTTCCCGGTTCATCGACAATTCTCATAATTGAACGTGACGTTACACTTTTCCCGGATCCCGACTCACCAATAATACCAAGGACACTTCCCTTTTTTACAGTAAAGTTCACACCGTCAACAGCTTTCACTACTGCACCTGAAGGCATATAGAAATAGGTCTTCAGGTCTTTAACCTCCAGCAGTACATCTGGCTGGACAGTTTGTTGTTTTTTAACATCTGCATTTTGTTTCATTTTATGTCCCTCCAGACTTTATTTATTCAGCTTAGGATCAAAGTACTTCTGCAGTGTATCTCCCATGAGATTCAAAGCCAGTACTATAATCATTACTACAACACCCGGTATAGCTGTTATCCACCAGGAGGTAGAAATATAGTTTCTGCCGTCAGCCATTATATTCCCTAAGGATATGTTCGGGGGCTGTATACCTATAGACATAAAGCTGAGCAAGCTTTCTGTTATGATGGCTCCGGCAATATCCATAGGCATAACCGGCAATATACTTGGTAAAAAGTTTCGTCCAAGATATTTGATTGCAATTCGCGTACTGCTGGCACCCATTGCTTTTGCTGCTGCAATATAATCCATTTCCTTTTCCAGCATTACATTTGACCTCAGCACTCTTGCATAAGCAGGCCACGATGCAAGGCTAAGCACCACAATGCAGGAGGTGACTGTCGGCTCTACCAGGGTAAGTATGATTATTGCAAGTACAATAAATGGAAAGCCCATTTGAATATCAGTAATACGCATTAATATCGAGTCTATCGGCCCGGGATGTGACAGCCCGGAAATAAGTCCTACTGTCATTCCAATAATAATAGCAGTTCCAACCGACAAAAAGCTTATGAATACGGAAGTCCTTATTCCCATAAACACCCTGGATACCAAATCCCTGCCAATATAATCGGTTCCTAATATATGACCCGGTTTCGCGCCAGAAGACCAGAAGGGTGGGGCAAGCCTGTCTTTCGGTGAAGATGCAGCAGGATCAAATGGTACTATTGAGTCTGCGAATATTGCAATGAACAAAGTAATCAGTATAATTATAAGCCCTATGGTAAAAGAGGGATTTTTTCTAAGAAAACTTAGTACTTTTTTAATTCTTTCACTCATCATAGACCACCCTGTGCCTTTCTGATGCGAGGATCAAGGTAAATATAGCCGATATCAATGGCCATATTAACGATAATAAAGAAACTGGACAACAATGCGACCAAACCCTGCACCAAATAATAGTCGCGTCTTACAATCGCATTCAGGATTTGCATCCCAATTCCCGGATATCCGAAAACATATTCTACCACCACACAGTTACCGAGTAATACCCCCAATTGTGTTCCGAAAAGTGTGAGCATAGGTATCAGGGAATTTCTGAACGAATATTTAATCAATGAACTCCATGAGGGAATTCCTCTTGCTTTTGCTGCTTTGACAAAATTCTGGTTAATGCTGTCCATCATAGATGCTCTTATGTTTCTGATCAATACTGCTGTCATCGGAAGCGCCAGAACAATAGACGGAAGGATTGAATATCGTATACCCTTATATCCGGTAGAAGGCAGCAGCTTAAGTTGGACTGATATAATCTGAATCAGAATAATACCAACCCAGTAATTCGGCATAGACTGGAACAGTACGGAAAAACCGGATATCAACCTGTCAATCCATGTATTACTATTTATTGCTGCTGTTATTCCAAGAAGCAATCCGAATACCACAGCGATAATTATTGCAAACAATAGCAGTATTGATGACATTGGTAATGCTTTTGCTATGACCGTAGATACATCAGCTTTCTGAAAATATGAATAACCCATATAACCTCTCATCAGGTTCTTAACATATTTCACAAACTGCGTAGGAATAGGATCTCCAATGCCCATCTGTTCTTTAAGCTGCATAAGCTGCTCTTCGGTTGCGTTTGGTGCCATTGTTCTTGAGGGATCGCTTGGTATCAATCTTAACATTACAAATGTTATTACTGTTATGCCAATAATAACAATCAGCCCCTGTAAGATGCGCCTTGTAATTGTAGCTAGCATTGTGACCTCCTCATATAGTAGAATTTTATATGCTTGTCCATTTATTTCAGTTTTATTCTCATGCTCAAATTAAATATTATAACAATATTATAACACTAGTAGTTAATAAACAATAATGACTATTTTTATCAAAATTTGTTTCTTAATTATTTTTATCCGGCAACCGGGCCCGGAATTACTCCGGGCCGGCATACCGAACAAGTTATTAAATATTTATTTGAAGTAAACTTGGTGGAACGGCATTGCAGAGGTCGGTGTCGGTTCAAATCCTTCAACATCGCTTCTAACTGCATAGAGCAATACTGAGTTGAACAGTGTCATATGCGGCACATATTCTGCAATCATCGGATACACCTTAGTCTTAAGGAATTCAGCTCTTTTATCGCCGTCAGTTATTCTGCTCTCTTCCATTAGAATATCGTTAAGCTCGTCTATCTCGCAGAATGCGCACTGACCTGGGCTCCTGTAAAATGCGCCTATTGTCAGATCCGGCTCCAATCCTGGCGGCATCCAGCCTGTATCAATCATATGAGCAGATTTCGGCTGATACAGAGCATCAAGCCAGCTGGCTGTTTCCATGGGAACAAGCTTGCATTTGATTCCGATGTCGGCAAGATTCGCTACTATGAATTCACCATATTCCTTAGTCTTTGGATAGAAACCAACTGATGTTGCATAAGTAAGCTCCGGTAAACCTTCACCATTCGGATATCCTGCTTCAGCCAGCAGCTGCTTTGCCTTTTCAGGATTATAGGTTGGGAAACCTTCGGCAGGTGCAAATCCCCATGCAACCTCTGAAATAAAGTTCTCCGCCTTTCCTGCGTAGCCTTGCATTATATCATTTACAATTGTATCACGATCAATTGCGTATGAAATTGCCTGGCGAAGAAGCTTGTTATCCATTGGCGGCATCTGGAATTTGAATACCAGGTTCTTCTGCTCAATAGCAGTTACGGTTAAAAGCTTAAGGTTCGGATCACCTTCAATGGTAGGAACCTGTTCAGATTCAACACGCTCGATTATATCAGCCTCTCCGGTCTGCAGCGCTGCAAGTCTTGTTGCAGGGTCAGCAACATAACGGAATACAAAGTTCTTAACTTTTGCTGCATTGGCTTTATCCCAATAGTTTTCATTTGCAACAAAATCGCACTGCTCATTTTCAAACTTGACGAACTTGTAAGGACCAGTTCCATTCAAATTATTCATCAAGCGCTCTTCGTTCTCGATGTCCTCTGAGGACAAAATTGGTGTAAAGCACAGGTTGTTGATAAGAGGAGCATAAGCGATTCCGCTGGAAGGCTTTAATCTGACTGTCAGATCATCCACAACTTCTGCAAGGATAGGCTCTGCCCACCAAGCACTTGCAACCCTGGACTGATCAGAGAATCTCTTTATTGTCTCTGCTACGTCTGATGCATCCAGGTCGGTACCGTCATGGAATTTTACTCCTTCTCTCAGCTTTAACTCAAGAGTTACTCTATCCTCTAAATACTTCCATTCGGTCGCGAGACCGGGTTTAATTTCTAGAGTCTCCATATCCATGTTCACTAAGCGGTCAAATACTATGTATTCAACATGGATGTTAGCAAGAATTGTATGCCCGGTAGGATCCCAGCTGCCCGTAAAGCTTTCTGCTGAAAGCATTGTCAGTGTATCCTTATCTTCACGAGTTCCTGCGGGCTCGGTGCCTTGTTGCTCAGGTGCTTCGCTGCTCGGCTGACAACCGCTAAGGATACTGAGTAGTAACAACAGTGACAGAACAATTGAAATAACTTTCTTGTTTCTTTTCATCTTCAATGCCCCCTCGTTTTTTTTTATACTAAACCGATACATCGGTTTTGTATCTTTTATTAATTGCAATTGTTTGGCTGAAGCTTCTTAATATTTTTATCAATTATCTTCAGCAACTCGTAACATTCTTCTATTTTAATATTTCCCATGTTGGCAACTTGAAACATGTTCTGTTCGTAGTATTTCCCCTTTCCTGCGTACAAAACATAACCATCCTTCTCCATCTCCGCTAAAAAATCATCTACTTTTATGCGGTCAGGTAGAAAAACAGATGTAACGGAATTTGACATATATTTTTCATCCAATAAAACTCTTAAGCCCAATTCTTTTATGCCGTTTCGCAGAATTTTTGCACGCTCTTTATATGTCTCAATCTGCTTATCAAGTCCTTTGTTAATTATGTTTGTCAAGGCAGCGTTCAATGCCCAGAACAATGTTAAATTCGGTGTATTTGGCGTTTGTCTTATGTTCTTAGCATAGTGATAGTGTTTATAAAGGTTAAGATATACATTCTTGCAGTCTTCCTCTTTTATTGACTCCAATAATGACTCTTTTGCGCAAATATACGCCGAACCTGGAAAAGCACCCACACATTTGCCGCCAACGCCTGTAGCTACATCAATATTATTTCTTACGACATCAATATTTTCACCGCCTGCTGCTGAAACACAATCGACAAAAAACAGCTTACCGTACTTTTTACACAGTTGCCCGACTTCATACACAGGATTAATCATGCCGGTTGACGTCTCATGAAAAACCATTGCTACAACCTTAACATCAGGATTATTTGACAGTTTCTCTTCAATTATATTTACGTCAGGATATTCAGCCCATTCGAAATCAGGCTTTACCATAGGGATTTTATACTTTAATATGATTTCTTCAAGCCTTTCGCCAAAGGTTCCATTAGATA
>JAAYQK010000015.1 GCA_012519325.1 Gracilibacteraceae bacterium
CATACATATCATCATACTCCACTGCATACCGGGCCTCATCCTCGGTCATCAGCTCCTCGTACATCTTCTCTCCCGGCCTAAGGCCAATGGTTTTTATAGCGACTTCACCAACAGGTATTCCATACCTGCCGCACACCTTCTCAATCACCGCTTCGGCCAGGTCCCCCAGCCTGACCGCCGGCATCTTAAGCACGAATATTTCTCCGCCTTTTGCTATTTCGCAAGCTTTTAAGGTAAGACTAACGGCAGAGTCAATGGAAATCATAAATCTTGTCATGTCCGGATCCGTAACAGTAATTTCCCTCCTGTTCAATATCTGCTCCTTCCAAAGAGGTATCACCGATCCTCTTGAATTAATTACATTTCCAAATCTGACTGCCGCAAAGCTCGGAGTCCTCCCGCCCTTCCAATAGTCGGCAGAAGCTATAAGCCTTTCTGCAAGCAGCTTCGTGGCACCCATGGTATTTGTCGGGGATACTGCTTTATCGCTGCTTGCATATATAACTCTCTTTACATTGTTTTCAATTGCGCATTCGATCACATTCTGTGTTCCCAGAACATTTGTTTTCACTGCTTCAAAAGGATTGTATTCACAGGCAGGTACATGTTTCAATGCAGCCAGGTCAAAAACAATGTCAATCCGATGCATTGCCTTGTAAAGACGCTCCTTATCCCTGACATCTCCCAAAAGGAAGCGTATGTTGCTTAGCACTTCCAGCTTCTGCTGCATCTGGTATTGTTTATATTCATCCCTGCTTAATATCCTTATTACCTTTGGATTACGGCATATAAGCTCCTTCACCAGAGCCTGCCCTATTGTGCCGGTTCCTCCTATCACCAGAATATTCTTATCCTTGAACATCAGCCCACCTACTTTGTTATGAGATAAACAGTTGAAAATAATAGTCATATCATTATGAATATCGACAAAATCTTACAACTTCTTTATTTCATTATAGCAGAAGAATAGAAAGATGCGACGCATTCTTCATATATGACAATATCCCGAAATGTTATATAATAAAATAGAGTATTGCATCATGATTTGTAAAGGAGTAGTTCGTGCTTATGCTGCCAAACAATGAACAATTGATTAAAAGAAAATATAAATGGATATTTGATATATTAAATACCGTGAATGAAAGCAAGGCTCCCGGAGAAATAGCGGTGGAAAAACGTCCCGGCAGAGAGCCGACTATCTGCTTTAAGAATTCAGGAAAAATGCTGTACCTCCACAGCAGATACAATCCCCGGGAAGAGGCTGAACGGATTATCAGCCGTTTCGAGTATATTTCCGATTACGACCATATAGTATTCTTTGGATTCGGCCTAGGTTATCATGTTGAATATTTTACCGCAAATTTCCCGGATAAGACTTTTTCAATTTTTGAGCCTGAGTTGGATATTTTCAGAATGTGCCTTGAAAATCGCGACATAAGCTTTTTAGACAGAAGTAATTTTGATAATTTCTACTTTTCTGTTGAAGCCTCCGAAAAAAAACTGGAGAAGCTGCTCACAGGCATGAACTGCAACATACTGGTTATTCCCCTCCCCAGCTATGAGACTGCTTTTCCGGAAGACTACAGAAGCTTTAAAAAAATATTCGGGCAATATTTTGATAATACCAGTATTATTGACAATACAAAGAAAAACAACGAAAAGCTGCACACTCTTAATGCGCTGAAAAATTTCGGCTTCATAATGAATAGTCCGAGCATTTTTAATAGGGATAACAGTTTTCTTAAGAATAAGCCCGCTATAATCGTATCTGCCGGTCCATCCCTTGAATATGAAATAGAAAACCTGAGATATATAAAAGAAAATGGCCTGGCATACATATTTTCCGCCGGTTCCTCAATCAATACCCTGTTAGAAAATAGAGTATATCCCCACGCCTGCTGGAGCATCGAACCAAATGCACACAGCCGGATGGTATACGAAAAAATGATTTCCAACGGCATTAAATCAATACCCTTGATTTTTGGCTCAACAACCGCATCGACTGTAGTGGAATCGTACCCTGGGAAGCTTTATCATTTTATCACCGCCAAGGATCTTGTTTCCAGGTACTATCTGGGTAATTCCCTGAGCAGTGGTGAAATTGTCGGCATGGCAAGCTCCGTTGCAGTTGTAACATTGCTGGCATTGCATAAGCTGGGCGCCTCTCCCATTATACTGGTTGGCCAGAATCTGGCGTATAAGGATCAACGGTACTATTCCGACGGCATTGATTATAGTTTTGGCTCCAAAAAAATCGATAGCGCTTATTTTAATAGTTCATACAAGGTGCCGTGTGTGGATGGAGGTTACGTGTATACGGATGATACACTGAACTGCTTCAGAAAGGATATGGAATCATACATACGGGATTTCGGAATGACCAATGTCATCAACACCACACAGGGCGGCGCATTGATAAAGGGCACCTCATACATGCCCTTGAAGGAGCTGCTGCAAGATTCTATAAAAGATAATGTTGTAGACCCTGAATGGGAACTTAAGCTGTGCAACAGTTACAACAGGAAGCTTATCAAAAAACGGTCGGATGCATTAAAGCCCGAGATGGAAAAGTTCTATAAATCAGTGAACAAACTGAGAGCATTATCGGATAAAGTACATGATGAAAACAAAGCAGCTTTGTTTTATAGAATAATCAATGAAATTTTGGAAAATGAGTTTTTTCATGCCTTCCTTTATTCAATGAATGTCTATGAATGCAAATTGCTTGTAAAAGATATTAAGTTGAAGAATGGCAAAGGTTCTGATGCCTTTCCCGTTTCCTTGTTTGACAGGTTCATTGATTTTGTTAATGCCTGCATAAAAGACATCTATGTAATTATGCCATTATTAGCAGAAATATATAAACAGGTGTCTTAGAGATGGCCATTGTCCTGAAGTCTGCCGTAAATATCCTCGTACCGTATTATATCATCTTCCCCGAAATAGTTGCCTAGCTGAACTTCAGCTATCATTAATGATTCGCTGTCTGATGTATTTGTTAGCCTATGCTTGCACCCTTTAGGAATATAGATGAAGTCTCCCGATTCAATTCTTTTCTTCGACTCTCCAAGGATAACTTCCCCTATCCCCGTAATTACTATCCAATACTCTTCTCTCTTTTTATGTTCTTGCAGGCTTAGTGCACCTCCTGGGTTAACCTTAATAATTTTTGACTGTGAATAATCATTAAGGAAGGTTGTTTTGTAAAACCCCCAGGGTCTGTCATATATCTCATGCTCAAGCAAGCTGTCATCAAGGGATAAAAAATCATACTCCAAATCAAAATTTATACCTTGTAAAAGCAGCACGTGCATATTGCTTTTGGTAATGATATTCCTGAGATAATGATTTTCATCTATTATGGGTATGAATTTTATGCGGGGCTGTTTGAATAATGCAACAACCTTGCTGAAATTGTCATGAATATAAATCTTTTCAAAATTTCTATAATACGCAACATCTATTTTATCATTCAAGCCATGGCCTTTTATAAACGACCTTCGAATATCTCCGTCCGTTACAGTTCCAACAACTTTATTCTCTTCATCAATAACTGCAAGATAACCTTTATTGTTTCCTTCCATCTGTCTTAAGGCATCAAGTATGGTTTGGCTTGTCTTCACTGCAAATCTTTTGCAATCCATATCCGCTACCTCTCATATTCAATATTAGCTCCACCACTTCCCTGACGGCCCCCTGCCCTCCATTCAGCCGGGTAATATAATCGGCCGCCTCTTTCACACATTGCATGGCATCGCTTACAGTACATCCGAGCCCCACGTTTTTTATGACTTCAAGATCGTTAATGTCATCACCAATATATGCGATCTCATCATATTTCAGATTAAGATTTGCACAAATCTCATCAATAGCCTTCATTTTATCCTGAATCCCTAAATAAACCAGGTCCAATTTCATTTTTTGCGCTCTCCGCCTGACTATTTCAACATTTTCACCGGTTATTATTCCTGTTATAAAACCTCTCTCCTTTAGAAGCTTGAAGCCCATTCCATCTTTCGTATTAAACTTTTTCAGTTCATCTCCATTCTCGGAATAGTACATGCCGCCGTCTGTAAGCACGCCGTCGCTGTCGGTCAGCAGGCATTTGATTTTTTGTACCTTGTCTTTTAACCCCGGCTTGGTTTTCATTGAGTTTTTTAACAGGGCTTCTGCTATCATCCAATCTGCAGGTTCGTCAATCTCAAAATATGTTTCTTCAGGCATTTCAACCAAACCAATATTGCCTGAAATTCTGCAGCGGGTATCCAACAATCTCTTCCTTGATGTAATATAAAAAGCGCCGTTTTCCACAAGAAAGCCTTCAAATTCCTGACGTCTGGGGCGTTTCAGCGGATCGTAGTTTACTGCGTGAGCTTTGCCGGATGGTTCCGACCAGATAAATCTTTTTTGGCGTACTACTGACAATACGCTGTCAATTCCCTCCTGTCTGAACCTTTCGATACCTCTGGAAATATCGTCACCGGTTAACATGGGAGATGTTGCTTGTACCAAAATAATATTTTCAAAATCGTATTTTTCGGCAAATTCAAGCATCACAGATTCAGTTGATGCCGTATCCGTGGATACCTCTTTGGTACGGTCAATTATAATTATTTTATCCGAACCATATTCTTCAACAACTTTTCTTATATCATCACTATCAGTCGACACGACAACCTTATCAACTTCCCTGCATTCAACAGCAGCATCCAAAGTCCAATAGACCAGCGGCCTCCCGTTAATCAGCCTAATATTCTTCAGAGGTATTGATTTGCTGCCGCCTCTTACAGGAATAAATGCAACAATGCTCCCGATTCTATTTCCCAAGACTATCTCCCCTATATTTCAGCTTATTTCTTTGCTCTATTTCAATATCCAGTATTTCTTTTTCCTTATAGTTTAAAGCCAAATGAACTGCTTCAAGATCTCTTTTCAGCCTTCTGACTCCGTCCGGCTCCAATGAAGCAGCATGGTCGGTGCCTTTCCATGTCCTGTCCAGTGTATAGTGCCGTTCAATTACTGTCGCTCCCAGGGTATAAGCAGCAATATCTACGGAAATACCTTTATGATGTCCTGAAAACCCGATTTCTTTGACCCTTGACCCAAACTTCTCCTTCAGACGTTTAATCTCCAGCAGGGCAATATCATTAAATGGCACGGGGTATCCGGAAGTGCAGCTGTAAATTACCAGGTCTTTATTACGTCCGCTATCCTCAAATAACTGAATAATCTTATCTTCTTCCTCATGAGTAGTCATTCCGAGGGACAGGTGAATTTCACCTTTATAGTTGTCACACAGCCATTTAAGCATCTTGTAATGGTTATTGCAGGCAGAAGGAATTTTTATCAATTCCGGCTCCAGCGATGCAATTTCTTTTGCAGAAGTCAAATCCCAGACCGAAGTGCTGTAAATGACTCCAAACTCATCACACCACTTCATAAGCTGTCTGTGCTGATCAACATCAAATTCCAGGTATTCCCTATGGGCGCCGTATGTTTCGCCGTATGAATTTTCAGGATTGGGATGAGGAGCATTATACTGTTCTTCTGTAAGCAGCTCTCTGTTATTCCTCTTCTGGAATTTAACAATATCTGCTTTACAGAAAATTGCAGCTATTTTTATCATTTCCTTGGCAATTTCCATCTCACCCTTATGGTTGCAGCCGACTTCCGCAACCAGTCTTGCTTTTTGATAATTCATTCCCTTCTTACCTCCTTATCCGTTTTGTATTATAGCCTGTATTTTTTCGTTAAACTCTTTAAAGGACGGTTCCATCTCTATAATAAGATTCTTGACTTCAGATATAAAATCTTTATAAGCTATTAAAGCTTCTCTGCCTTTCTTGATTACATTACCTTCTCTTGCTATTTGCGTCAGGTTGTCTGCTAGTATCTCCATCCGCAAAGTATTCATGGGATGAATAAAAGTCTTGTAGTATTCATTTCTTGTCAATTCTTTTATTTTTTTGGAAAAATCGGACAACAGCTTATTCAGTTTGTTTTCATTTTTATTCAGGACAGCCTTTTCTATTTTCTCTATCTCTTTTTCTATTTTTCCGATAGTATCCTGTATTGTGCTTTTCTTTTCCAGTATAAGCTCGTGCTGAGCCCCCAAATACTCAATATCATAACCCTCAGGCCTGATTTCATGCCAGTCCGGGTCTACAACACGTACATTCAGCCTTTCTCTCAGAATATCCTCCAAGGGTATGTATTTTGTACCGCTTATCCTGGCACCGCCTTTTGTAGTGTTAATTACGTTATTTATAGAATCAAGCTTTATCAATGCCTCCATACTTCTTCTCATTAAATCCAGATCCTTCAATGTATAAACCATATTGCCATGTACATCTTCAACCTGAAAAGAATTGGCCCTGTCATTTTCGGTAATCCTTTCCTTGGCTTTCCTGTCTTTATGATAATCTATCCCGGCAGCATAATAGTAATCATTTTTCAGTGCAAGATTTTGCCCCACAAGTATTATCGGATCGCATTGCAAGTAATGCAAAACCTGAAGTGTTACTAAGGCTACTGATGGTGCAACCCTTACCGTTTTTCCCTTTATACCTGATTTATTCTTTAAGTAATATGATGCCAATGTATCATTCTCCATAATTATGCTGAAAAGTCCGGCATTATAGCTGCTCACTACCTCACTGTATACCATATCTGCATAAATAAGAGGGGTCTTATTTTGCGGATCTTCAAACAAAACTCTGAAAAGATCATAATTTATTTCCTTTCCGTCTATAGCACAGACTGCATCCGGAAGAATTCCGTGCTTATACAGCTTGTACACTGCAGAACCTGCAGAGAATATATAAGCCAATCCTTCCCTCTTTATTTTTTTAAGGTTTTCTATCTCTTCGTCCAGTGATGGCCCTGACGCTGCGAGTACCGCAGGTTTGCCCCTAAAAACCTTTTCCGACAGGTTGAGTATGTTTTCAGACTTGATTGTATATGAGAAGTTTTGCATCATGTTGTTCATCCATCTCTTCTCAAACAGATGTCTAGTCCCGACTTTGAATCTTTTATCAGTAATAGAATCCTTGAATTTACGGCAAAAGTGGTTATAATCTTCCGCATAAACCCGCTCATAGCTGGGTAAGGTTATAGGTTTCACATAAAAGCCCAGGTTTTGGAAAAAAACACTAAGCTCCAACTCCTCATCGTGAGCAAGCCCTTTAATATATATACTCTTTAATGCTTCAACGAATTCACGGGACAATTTTCTTGAGCTTAAAAATTTCAAAAATATCAAAGGGTTCGGCTCATATATGGAATATACCATGCCCGGATCTCTTTCTTTCATGATATCCAAAACATATCCCAACCCTATACCATAAAAAAGCAAATGCTGGTTTTCAGATTTGGGCTCAAAGGATTCGGCAATCCTTTTAGCTTCCGATAATGGATCATATTTGCTGTGCATGTATATATCAGTTCCGTTAATGTGAACTTTTAGGGTATCGGCGCCCCTGCGTGATGGCTCAATATCCACCCCGCCTTCCGCGGTATTCTGCGATAACAGCAAATCCCACTTAATGCTCGGAAATTTCAGCTTCAACTTTTTAATGTTTTCATTAAGGTACACAATACCACTCCCATCCAAGAATTCGCTCCTACTGCATATTCCCTGGTTTTTGCACTGTCGTTGAAATGCTGTTAAAAACATCTGATATTTCGTAATTCAATATATCTGCGATAAGTATATAATCCATGTTCATTATTGCGGCCTTCAATTCGTTGAATGCTTCTTCAAGCCTTTGGATATTTTCTTCATAATTCAAACTAAGCAGAGATGATAAGAATTTGTTGCCCGGATATTTTGCAATGATCTCCAGGTTGACTGAAAATATCCATGCAATACCTTCCATAAGATCTCCCAGATTGTCTATATGCCCTGCATCCTTTTGACCTGTATAAAGGCTGTCAATTATCGGCTGTATCTCCGGTAGAACTCCTTGAATATAAGAATAGGTTGTTTGAATTATATCCTTTATAAATTCATCTTCCGTAACAAACCGGACAAAAATATCCTTAATGCTTCCAATATTCTCTCTTATGTATTCATCATACTCCGCATATATTCTATTGCCGTCAATATCCATACAATCCAGAATCAAACCGGATTGTGAGGTTATATCTGAAACAGACTGTATAATATCTTCAGCTCCCTTCTCAGAGCTGTCATATTGAAATACCCTGTCCAACACTTCTACTTTGATCATCCCTTATACCTCCAACTTAGTATAGCTATATATTATATCGGCAGGTGACGCTAATTCTTTAAAAAAAGAAACCCTGGAAATTCCAGGGTTTACGTGTGTCAACTATCTGAGCAATGCCAGTACGCTTTGCGGTGCCTGGTTGGCCTGTGCCAGCATCGCAGTAGCCGCCTGGTTAAGGATGATGTTCTTGGTGAACTCCATCATCTCCTTGGCCATATCCACGTCCCTTATACGGGATTCGGCGGCGGTCAGGTTTTCAGTAGTTGTTCCCAGGTTGTTGACCGTATGCTCAAGTCTGTTCTGGTATGCTCCAAGCTGTGCTCTGGCTGTACCAATAGCTTCAATAGCATTTTCAATGTTTGTCAATGTTGCTGTATCTGCACTGGTGATTGAAGTCATTTTCGACCCAAGGTCTATCATTTCCAGAGTCATCGTATCCCCGCTGGCATGGTTGATTTGGACAGAAATCGAAGATACAGTGCCATCCAACAGTTTCTTGTCGTTAAAGGAAGTCTTGTCCTCTATATTGCTAATTTCAGTGATCAATGCTTCCAACTCTTCATCAATATTGGAAGTATCGTTTGAGTTATATGTTCCGTTTGCCTTCTGAACTGCCAGTTCCTTCATACGGACAAGCATCGAGCTTACTTCATTCAAAGCGCCTTCAGCAGTCTGTATCAGTGATATGCCGTCCTGTGCATTCTTCTGAGCCTGCTGA
>JAAYQK010000158.1 GCA_012519325.1 Gracilibacteraceae bacterium
ATAATAGAAAAAATAGTTTTGTACATTATTATGGCTGTTGCTTTCCTATCGGTGGGGTATTTGTCCGGACAGGAAGCAGAGCCTGGTTTTTTTACTGCCATATTAATAGAGGGACTTACTGTCGGCGGCTGGGTATTCTTATGGGAGTCATTTTCATTATTCTTTTTTGCCAGGCAGGAGGTTTCCGGCAGGCTTAAAAGGTATATAAGATTAAAGGATACAAAAATCAATTTTAAATATAAGTAGAAGGGACATGGGGACGTTCCCCTGTCTCACTGAAAACAAGACACGCGAAACGTCCCCGTGTCCCACTACGAAACGTCCCCGTGTCCCACATTTGCAATTCGCAACAGAAGAATAATGCGACTATGACGCATTCTTCTTCTATTGCGAAACTTTTATATAGCAGATAACGTCTATACTAATGGATTAGAATGTACAGATGGGGGTTTATGTATTGAAAAAAATATTAAGGACAGCAGCAATAATCCTGATGCTTGCATTGGTTCTGGGGCAGCTTTTCCAGCCCGGCGTGCAAGCTGATACAGATGATGCAATAATAATCAATATGAAGGTGGGCTTTGATAAATTTTATAAAATTGGCTATACTACGCCGGTTTATTTTGAAATAGAAAACAAGCTCAGGGATATTAACGGTGAAATTCAGCTGGAAATGCCCAGCCAATACGACAGTATAACCCTATATGCCATGAACGTGAGTTTGCCCAAGGATTCCGTGAAAAAATTCTTAATGAATGTGCCTGTTAATGTATTCAACACTAAGATTAAGGTAAATATTGCAGAGAAAGACAATATTATCAGTACAAAATCCTTTAGGATAGATCCGGGATCAAGCACGGATACCTTTGCCATAGGAATACTTAGTGATGATTTTGACAGTATAAAATACATAAACAAGGTCTCCATGAAAAACCTCGGCAATATCGGTACGAAAAATGTCAGGCTGGATGAAAACAGTTTTCCGGAGGACATTGATGCACTTAAAACCTTTAATGCAATTGTTATTAACAATTATGACACATCCAGGCTCGGTACGGCTCAATATGATACTTTGAAAAAATGGGTTGCTGAGGGAGGAATACTTATTATTGGAACCGGACCTTCACATAATAAGAGCCTGGCAGTTTTCAAGGACGATTTCATAACGGGAGAGATAGGAGAAGTGAGTACACTTGCGACCTCAAGCCTGAATGAGATGGCAGGGAGCAAGGCCGGATCGTCAATGAAAATAAGTGTTCTGGATATAACCATAAAGAATAGCACACCGGTGATGAAAGACGGTGAATCAGTATTGCTGCAGAAGGTCGAGAAAGGTAAAGGGGTGGTTGGAATAGCCTCTTTTGACTTTGGAATGGAACCCCTTTCCGCATGGGTTGGAAACAGTGCCTTTGCGGATAAGACAATTGTGACTATTATGCCGCAATACTATTTCAGCGATATATATCAAAAAGATATGATGATGTGGGATAACCTATATTCAATTGACAATGCACTCAGAAATATACCGGAGCTGCCCATGCCAAAGACATCCCACATGGTGTTCCTATATATTGTCTATGTACTCCTGGCTGCTCCCATAAGCTATCTAGTATTGAAACGCATGGATGAAAGGGAAATGATGTGGGTGATTGTACCTGCACTTTCAATAGCCTTTTCGGGAGTTGTATATATTACCGGCGCCGGAACCAGGCTGACTGAACCTGTTACAAATGTCATATCATTGGTGGATATTGACAACAGCGGAACTATAAGCCCAAAGGTTTATGCAGGAGTCTTTACTCCCAATAAA
>JAAYQK010000159.1 GCA_012519325.1 Gracilibacteraceae bacterium
AGAGTTTAAGTCAAGACATAGTATAAGCTCCGTAAGGAAACGTGAATTATCAACCTTTGAAGGTGAATGCTTCCTTGGGATAGATGCAGGTTCTACCACCACCAAAATAGCACTTATAGATGGTGAAGGCGCGCTGCTTTATACTTATTACGGAAGCAATGAGGGAAGCCCTCTTAAATCTACTATTAAAGCGCTGAAAGAGCTTTACCGGCTTATGCCGCAAAAGGCAAGGATAGCAAACTCGACTGTTACAGGTTATGGGGAAGGCCTGTTGAAGGCTGCGCTGAACGTGGACATAGGTGAAATAGAAACCATTTCCCACTATAAAGCGGCAGAATTTTTCTGCCCCGGAGTGGATTTTATACTGGATATCGGCGGCCAGGATATGAAATGCCTGAAAATAAAGGATGGGGTTATCGAAAGCATAATGCTGAATGAGGCTTGTTCCTCAGGCTGCGGTTCATTCCTTGACACCTTTGCAAGCTCATTGGGTATGAGTATTAAAGAATTTGCTGCGGAAGCACTGACTGCAGAGAATCCGGTGGACCTTGGCTCAAGATGCACCGTATTCATGAATTCAAAGGTCAAGCAAGCGCAGAAGGAAGGGGCTTCCATAGGGGATATTTCTGCAGGATTGTCCTATTCGGTAATAAAGAATGCTCTGTTTAAGGTTATAAAAATAAGGAATCTCCAGGAACTGGGAGAAAAAATAGTTGTACAGGGAGGCACATTTTATAATGATTCGGTGTTGAGGAGCTTTGAGCTCCTTTCGGACAGGAAAGCTATAAGGCCTGACATAGCAGGAATAATGGGCGCTTTCGGAGCAGCCCTGATAGCAAGAGAAAGGTATGAAGAAGGATCAAGCACAAGCCTGCTGGGCGAACATCAGCTTAATGAATTCAACTTTAAAACTGTAGTATCAAGATGTGGTTTATGCTCAAACAACTGCCTGCTTACCATAAACAAGTTCGGAAACGGCCAGAGTTTCATATCAGGGAACAGATGTGAAAGGGGAGCCGGAAAGACAAATGAGCACAATGATTTGCCGAATCTGTACAACTACAAATATAATAGGGTATTCAATTACAAACCTTTGGAC
This sequence comes from Gracilibacteraceae bacterium, assembly GCA_012519325.1. Taxonomy (GTDB): domain Bacteria; phylum Bacillota; class Clostridia; order Lutisporales; family Lutisporaceae; genus BRH-c25. The sequence goes on from JAAYQK010000159.1 coordinate 1,100, forward strand.
AGTTCGCAGGCAAGAAGGGGTACCGTTGGTATTCCCAGGGTTCTGAATATATACGAAAACTACCCTTTTTGGTTTACTTTATTTACGGAACTTGGCTTTAGAGTGGAATTATCAGACAGATCTTCAAATAAGCTTTATGAAAAGGGAATTGAAACAATACCCTCAGAGTCGGTATGCTATCCCGGCAAACTGGTTCACGGCCATATAATGAATCTTGTCGAGAAGGGAATAAGATTCATTTTCTATCCTTCCATAACCCATGAGCAGAAGGAGCAAAAGAAGGCGGACAATCATTATAATTGTCCTATTGTGGTTTCGTACCCCGAAGTTATAAAGAACAATATTGATGTATTAAGAGAAAAGGGTATATTATTTATGAAGCCCTTCCTGCCTCTTGACAATGAAGAAAGGCTTATCGACAGACTGCATAAAGAGCTTAAAATGTTTAAAATCAGTAAAATGGAGATCAGAGAAAGCGTATATACTGCTTATGCGGAGCAGGAAGCTTTTAAAAGGGATATTCAAAAGGCCGGAGAAGATACTTTGAATTATATCAGGGCAAAGGGATTAAAAGGGATAGTGCTTGCCGGAAGGCCCTACCATATAGATCCTCAGATAAATCATGGCATACCGGAGATGATAAATTCTCTTGGCATGGCTGTATTGACAGAGGATTCGGTAGCTCATCTTGGACGGGTTGAGAGGCCTCTCAGAGTAGTGGATCAATGGGTATACCATTCCAGGCTCTATGCCGCTGCAAGCTTTGTCGCAAAGCAGAGGGAACTGGAGCTGGTACAATTGAATTCTTTCGGATGTGGGCTGGATGCTGTTACAACAGACCAGGTGCAGGAAATACTTAATGAAAATTCCAGGATTTATACAACCCTGAAAATAGATGAAGGGAATAATCTTGGAGCAGCCAGAATAAGGCTTCGATCACTTAAGGCTACAATTATGGAGAGAGATAGAAACGGGTTTGAACTTAAGAGAATCGACAACAGGTATAAGAGAATTGAATTCACAGAAGAGATGAGGAAGAAACATACTATATTAGTGCCTCAAATGTCTCCTATACACTTTCAGCTTTTAGAGGAAGCATTCAGACAATCGGGCTATAATTTGGAGGTACTGGCATCGATAGATAATGGAGCTGTGGATGAAGGCTTGAAATATGTAAACAATGATGCCTGTTATCCTGCAATAATTGTAATAGGACAGCTTATAGAAGCACTTAAATCGGGCAAATATGATTTGAACAATACTTCGGTCATGATATCGCAAACGGGCGGAGGCTGCAGAGCTACCAACTATATAAGCTTTCTGAGGAAGGGCCTTAAGGATGCAGGTTTTGAGAAAGTCCCCGTTATATCACTGAATGCCGTAGGTATGGAGAAAAACTCGGGTTTCAAGTTTACAGCAGAGCTTTTGAATAGAGCTTTAATGGCCCTCATATACGGTGATCTGCTTATGAATGTATTGTACAGAGTCAGGCCCTATGAAAGAATTAAGGGCTCGGCTGACATGCTGTATGAAAAATGGGCTGAAATATGTAAGGAATCCTTGAAATGTGCCGGCAGAAAAGCATTCAAGCAAATTATCAGGCAAGTTGTTAAAGAATTTGATGAATTGGAAATAACCAACCAGGTTAAACCGAAGGTGGGACTTGTGGGAGAAATACTTGTAAAGTTTCATCCGACGGCGAACAATGATGTTGTCAGAATAGTGGAAGCCGAAGGAGCAGAGGCAGTAATGCCGGGACTTACAGATTTTCTACTGTATAGTGCTTACGGCTTGGAATATAAATACAAATATCTGTCGGGAAGCAAAAAATCCCAGATTTTTGGACGTGTAGCCATTATGATAATTGAGTTTTACAGGAAAGCTTACAGGGAGGCATTATCGGCAAGTAAAAGATTCTATGTTCCGGAAACAATAGAAAAGATTGCAGAGGGAGCCTCATCGGTTGTGTCTTTAGGCCACCAGACCGGGGAAGGATGGTTTTTGACAGGAGAGATGGTTGAGCTAATTAATAACGGAGTAAGAAATATAATCTGCATGCAGCCCTTTGCGTGCCTGCCCAATCATGTCACGGGAAAAGGAATGATGAAGGAACTGAAACGTGTTTATCCCGGAACCAATATAGTAGCTATTGATTATGATCCGGGTGCAAGTGAAGTGAATCAGTTAAACAGGATAAAGCTTATGATTTCAACGGCATTTGAAAATATGGATAAATATGAGACTCATAAAGTAAAATCCTATGTCACAACAGATTACAGGAAAATGGGTTCAACACTCAGTATGAGAACCAAGCTTTAAGATTTTCCTCGATTGAAACACAACACCAGTACAAAGAGTTGTGGCAGTTGTTTAAGAAGGAATGTTATAGTCGAAGGTAAAAATAATGCAAATACCGACATGGAGAAGATATACTTCTCCTATAGTCGGGGTACTTCAAAATCCCTTGTTTTTGGAACTTGACGCTCTACCACAAATCAGTGCTCAGATATTTTGTACCGGAGTCAGGTATCAATATAACAATGTTTTTCCCCTTAAAGTCTTCATTGAGCAGCTTTAATG
>JAAYQK010000160.1 GCA_012519325.1 Gracilibacteraceae bacterium
AAGGAGGAAATACATGAGCTCAAAATTGGAAAAGGTTGAAAACAATATTGCGACACTGGAGATATCAGTATCGGCAGAAAAGCTTGAGGAAGGGATAATGAAATCATACCTGAAGAATGTCAAGAAATTCAATATAGCCGGATTCAGAAAAGGAAAAGCACCAAGGAAAATAATCGAGAGACATTATGGAGAAGCGGTATTTTTTGAAGATGCCATAAATATCATATGCCCTGATGCATATGATGAAGCTGTAAAGGAACATAATCTGCAGCCTGTTGACAGGCCTAATATAGACATAGTTGAAATCGAAAGCGGCAAAGGCTTGATTTTTAAGGCTGCCGTTACGGTGAAGCCTGAAGTGACATTAGGGCAGTACAAAGGAATAGAAGCAGAAAAAAAAGAGTATAATGTAACTGATGAAGAAGTGGATAAAGAAATTGAGATAATAAGAGAAAAAAATGCAAGACTTGTGGAAGTAAGTGATAGGCCTGTAAAGAATGGGGACATTGCAATTATTGACTTTAAAGGCTTTGTTGACGATAAACAGTTTGAAGGCGGTACTTCAGAGAATTTTAGCCTTGAAATAGGTTCCGGACAATTCATACCGGGTTTTGAAGATCAGCTGGTAGGTGCGGAACGAGGCAAAGAAATAGATGTCAATGTCCAATTCCCCGAGGAATATAATAATAAAGAGCTGGCAGGGAAGCCTGCTTTATTCAAGGTTACGGTCAAGGAAATAAAAGAAAAGCAGTTGGTTGATCTTGATGATGAATTTGCCAAGGATGTTAGTGAATTTGATACTCTGGATGAACTGAAAGCAGATATTAGAAAAAATAAGGAGGAGCAGTACAAAAGGCTGGAAAAGCAGCAATATGAAGATGAAGTAATCAATAAGGTTGTTGAAAATGCGACTGTTGATATTCCGGAGGTAATGATAGACACGCAAGTGAATATTATGCTGAGAGATTTTGATTATCAACTGCGATATCAGGGTTTGAATCTTGAAGCATACCTTAAATATATGAATATGGAACTGGATAAGCTTAAAGAATCATATAAAGATACGGCAAAAAATAGAGTAAAGAGCCAGCTTGTTCTTGAAAAAGTGGCGGAAGTGGAGGGAGTTGCCGCTACTGAAGAAGATTTGGATGCAGAAATTGAAAAAACGGCAAAGTATTATAAGCAGGATCTGGAAAAATTCAAGAAAACTCTTAATGAAGACGAAATATCTTATATAAAGGATGGGATAATCATACAGAAAGCAATTGACTTCTTGGTTGAGAACAGCGTGGCAAAATAATAGCTTTTATTGAAAGGAAGGATACTATGAGTCTGGTACCTATTGTTGTAGAGCAGACAAACAGGGGAGAACGTTCTTATGACATATATTCAAGGCTTCTGAAGGACAGGATAGTCTTCCTGGGGGATGAAGTAAATGATGTTACATCAAGCCTTGTGGTGGCACAGCTTTTATTCTTGGAGGCTGATGACCCGGATAAGGATATTAATTTTTATATAAACAGTCCCGGAGGATCAATAACAGCAGGTCTTGCCATATATGATACCATGAAGTATATAAAGCCCGATGTTTCAACTATTTGTATCGGTATGGCTGCAAGCATGGGTGCATTCCTACTGGCAGCTGGGACAAAGGGAAAGAGATTCTGCCTGCCTAACAGCGAAATTATGATTCACCAGCCATCCGGCGGAGCGCAGGGCAAGGCTACGGATGTAGGAATATATGCTGAAAGGCTCATCAGGAACCGTAAAAGATTAAATGAGGTTCTCAGTGAAAACACAGGGCAGCCAATAGACAAAATAGAAAGGGATGTTGAGAGAGATTATTTTATGACAGCGGAGGAAGCAAAGGAGTACGGAATCATTGATCAAATTCTTGTCAAGAGAAGGTAAAGTGAGGTGAAACCATGGCTAAATTTGATGATAAGAAGCAGCTGAAATGTTCTTTCTGCGGGAAAAACCAAGAGCAGGTCAGAAGACTGATAGCCGGGCCTGGTGTGTATATCTGCGACGAATGCATTGAGCTTTGCCAGGAAATAATAGATGAGGAATTCTATGAAGAATTGGATACGGAGCTGCAGGACATTCCAAAACCTATACAGATTAAAGAGTTTCTTGATCAATATGTTATAGGCCAGGAAGAAGCCAAGAAAGCTTTGGCAGTTGCTGTTTACAACCACTATAAGAGAATAAACTCCGACTATAAGGTAGATGATGTGGAGCTTCAGAAGAGCAATATTGCATTAATAGGCCCTACAGGTTCCGGAAAGACATTGTTGGCTCAGACTTTAGCGAAGATGCTTAATGTACCTTTTGCCATAGCAGATGCTACCTCACTTACTGAAGCGGGTTATGTGGGAGAAGATGTTGAAAACATACTTCTGAAGTTGATTCAGAATGCGGACTATGACATTGAAAGAGCACAGAGAGGGATAGTATATATTGATGAGATTGATAAGATTGCAAGAAAATCTGAGAA
>JAAYQK010000161.1 GCA_012519325.1 Gracilibacteraceae bacterium
AAAGAGCTTTAGCTTCAAGTAGAAAAGTAAAACCTCCAATGTTACAATGATGTGGGTTTGCCAACCACATTAATGAAACAAAGGAGGATCCTCTATGGATAAGAATACATTAGCACATACAACGTGGGAATGCAAATATCATATAGAGTTTGGCAGTGTCAATTTGCTCTCGATTTATAAAAATCAGATTCACCCTTTATGTCTAGGTAACTCATATAATATAGCCGCTATTTCTAAAGCCCCTTAATGCCCGAGATAACTGACTTACCTTTCCATTGTTTAATACTGTAATGTTGTGTATCATTTCTTTAGAAGTTATTCTATATGATTTTGATACTTTATCCAGTATTTTCTTTGTTACTTTGTAAGAGGCCTCAGTCTTTTTTATATGTTTTGTTTCTATATGCCCGCCATTACAACAATATGCTCTAAGCTCTGCCATGGCCTTTAGGCCCTTTCGGCTCCAACCTGACGGTCTGCTGCTCAACCTGCTGGATAATACATGACTTACATGTCCCTCTGTATTGCTGCCTCTTGAAGCTTCATCCTGATATGCTACTATCCCTTCCCAATTTGCTAATATGTAATTCCTGAAGCTATCTACTTTTTCCGTAACTGCTGATATGATGAATATTGATACATTTTCCTCTCTTGCCTATATGTTCTACTCCCTCATAAATACTTATTAACGGAACTATTGTATCTGTTCCGTCCTGCAGTGAAACATGATCTTCGTCTGCTTCTACATTAAGATATCTTACTTTACGCTTCTTTTCTGGAATTTCCATCTTAAGCTCTTTCGTCCGTCTGATTTTATTCATAACTGTCTGGCTGGTTATATGTCCGTCACAAACATACTTACTGCTCTTAGCATATGATACCTCTGAGGCACTCTCAACCAAGGCTGCCGAAACAGAGCCGCTAACTCTGTCATAACTTTCTATGCCTACTACTTTATCCAATAGATACGAATATCCGCCAGTTAGCTTGTTCTTGTAGTATCTCCTTTTAAATCCTAAACTCCCAAACTGCGTATATATTTCTCTCTTAACTGCCTTCTGCTCAACTACATAACCTTTTTTCTTCCTACCCGTCTTATCTTCTGCTATTGCTTCATCCAGCCCCTCGAGATAGATTTTCATCATGTTTCTAAGGTAACAATTTGTTTTTTCCTTAAGCTCTGTCTCCATTTCATCAAGCGTCCTTATCGCTCCTGTATCAAAGAAATCCAAAACCTCACTAATGTAATTCTCACAAATTTGCTGTATAATATTATTCACAAGAGACCCTCCTTGGTATTTTGTTTTGTTTAGCGACTAATATTTTACCAAAAAGAGTGGTCTCTTGCTATTTTTTGCCCTAGAACAATTTTACACTAAGGTCGGATGATCTTAAGACTATACTTGGATATTAAAGTATTAGCATTGTAATATAATAATTCTATATGGCTAATATGTCTTTCTATTTTTTGAGCATATGTTCTTTATACTTGTAGAGGCAAGGAATCATTAATACTTTTAGCGCTTCATTATAATCATGGAATCGTAAAACTGCTTAGGAGTAACACCATATTCATTCTTAAATGCCCTGAAGAAATTGGAGTAATCCCCGAAACCACACTGCTTATATACTTCAGTTATAGGAGTTTTTTTAATTATGAGCTCCTTTGCTTCAATGAGCTTCTTCTGCACGATGTATCTATGTATCGTAGTCCCCGTATGATTTTTGAACTCTCTTGAGAGATGATACTTACTAAGGTAGAAATGTTCAGACAATTTATCTAGCGTAATGTCTTCATTTATATGATTATTTATATATTCTATCATTCCATCAATCAGATTGTTCTTTCTAATGTCATAACCCAGATGTATATCTTCGTTGAAGATCAGATTGTTCAGATGCACCATGAGTTCCATAATGTAAGCCTTGTAAAGAAGCTCTTTTCCTATGTCTTTATAATCTTCGAGGCCGAGGAGCTTATTAAGAAGTAATTTTATATTTTTACTTGTCTCTATATCTCCTCTTAAAACATTTTTCCTATTTTGTCCTTCAAAGCAAAGGGATAAATCCGTTTTTTCCGTAGAAAGCTCCTCTAAAAATGCCCTGCTTATCCACAGTACAATCCTTTCGTAGTTTGAATCCTTTTTGTTGATAATTGCCTGATGGAGTTCCTTGGAATTCAACAGTATTATATCACCGGGTTTCAGACAGTAGGATTTTCCCTCTATGAGATAGGTTACATCCCCTGAAATAAAGAGGTAAATTTCATAGAAATCATGATGATGAAGGCTTATGATGTCAAGATCCGTATTCAGATAGTGGAATATTTCATAATCGCTTGAAAGCATGTATTGACGGGTTAAATATTTATGAGTTTTACTCTTCATTTAAAGCACCTTCCTATTTTTATATTGAAAATTATATTCAGATCTTTATCAATGTCATTATATTATTTTACATGAGCAAATTTTGCAAGTTCTTAAGCAAAAATAACATATTTATCTGCTTTTTTTGCTGTTATAATTAAAATTATACAGCAAATTGTAATCCCTCGGGAAAATATTTTGAAAGACACACAGGAGTATTTTTGAACAATTCAAATGTCATAGGGTATGAGGAGTGGTATAAATGAAATTGCCTTTTAGTATGGATCTGAAAAATAAAGTTGTAGTAATAACAGGCGGTACAGGTGTACTTGGTAGTTACTGGGCGGATGCTCTTGCAGAATGCGGGGCAAAAGTTGCAATACTCTCCAGGAATTTGGCTAAAGCTGAAAAGAAGGCTGCCGAAGTTGCTGCAAATGGCAAAACTGCAATAGGGGTTGAGGCTGATATACTAAATAAAGCAAGCCTCAGAAAAGCTCACGAAGTTGTACTGGAAAAGTTCGGCCCCTGCGACATACTCATTAATGGAGCAGGAGGAAATAACTTAAAAGGAAACACAACCAAGGAATATATGTATCCTGAGGATATGGAAAATAAAAATAAAGACATTGTTACTTTCTTTGACCTTGATGAGCAGGGAATAAGATCTGTCTTTGATGCTAATTTTCTTGGAGTATTTATGACGTCCCAGGAGTTTGCAAAGGATATGGTCGGAAGAAAAGGTTGCAGCATAATAAATATTTCATCAATGAATGCTTTTACCCCTCTTACCAAAATACCTGCTTATTCCGGAGCAAAAGCAGCTGTGTCAAACTTTACCCAGTGGCTTGCAGTACACTTCTCAAAGGTAGGTATACGGGTAAATGCCATAGCACCCGGCTTCTTTTTGACAAATCAAAACGCCGCCTTGCTGAAAAATGCCGACGGCAGTCTCACTGAACGTTCCCATAAAATATTAAACAGCACTCCCATGAGTAGATTCGGCAATCCGGAAGAGCTTGTAGGAGCAATTATGTTTCTGGCAAATGAAGATGCTGCAAGCTTTATAAACGGTATAGTCCTTCCTATTGACGGTGGTTTTTCAGCATATTCGGGAGTTTAAATGCAATCAAGTTGTCCTTTCTTCTACGGGCAACTTGATTACAAGCTACAATTTTATATTACGTTCCGCCTTCATCCCTCAAACCTATTCCTGTCAGCCCACAACCCCAATGCCGGATTGCTTATATAGAAAATCTCTTCTCCATTTTTCAAAGTATTAAAACCGTCCTTAAGCTTCCGTGGATTATACATCTTATATGCCTCTTCCAAAGGCATATATCCGAAGTTTATGCCGGTAACTTCTTCTTTGGTCAGCTTTTCTACAGAATATGTGATGGAGAACCTACCCTCGGAAGAACCGTGAATAAGATGGGCAGCCACCGAAAGATTTCCCTGAAGGTCTTCTTTTTTCTTAACCAATTCAAGAATCTTCTTTCTTCCTACATAACCATACTTTCTTATCAGTTCGTCATTCCTGTCATCTTCTCCGAACTTTCTAACACCCGGTGCCAGCACTATAAGTTCACCACCGTCGGCAATAGCCATTCTTGTCCTGTAAATAGCCTTGTTTCCCAGCCATGTGCTCTTGAATTCCCTTTCATCAAGATATACAACCACTTTCTTTAAAGGCCTGTCAACAAAAACCAAATTTTTTTTCTGACTAAGCTTTACCGCTTCTTCAAAAAGTTTTCTCTTCCTTCCGATGAAAAGCCCATGCATGGATACCTTTCCCTCTTCTGCCGTGGTTACTGTCATAACATATATTAAGGGGATATTCTTGATGAAGTTCTCCTCAGCATAGTCAAATACCTTTCTTACAGGAGTGGCATCACGCCCCATTATTCTTTCCATGCCGTAGAAAGCACCTAGCATATGAGACTTGCTGATCATACTGCTTCCGCCGCAGCCTACAAATATATTCTTGCTGTAGTTAGCCATTCCCACTACTTCATGGGGAACAACCTGCCCTATAGAAATTATTAAGTTATAGGTTTTGTCCAACAGACGTTTGTTTACTTCCACATTGATTGGCTCATTAACCAAGCCTTCAGATATGTTGCTGATATATTCTCCCGGAACCTCTCCTATCTTTACAACATCATTTCTCCAGTTGTGTACCACCATACAGTCCATGGGCACCCTTTCTCCGAAGAAAGCTGTCCACTCCTGGCGGCTCATAGGCTCATGAGTCCCAAGGGCAGGCATTATATCCACCTTGCAGGTATCCTTCAGTATTTCATAATACAATGCTGTAATTTTTCCTGCACCTGAATGCATCCGTGTAAAATCAGGTGGTAAAAGCAGAACCTTTTTAAGTCGGTGTTTAGCGACTTCAATAGACTGCTTAATGGCTCTTAACAGTTCAGCATCACTTATTGATGCTTCACACTCTGCTTTAATCATAATTTCACTCATAGAATCACCTTTTTACTCTGGCATTACCTTGCCAAATGCTCCAGATCTGGTCTTCATCCGCAGGCTGAGCATAATCCGTAAGCATTGTTACTGCCAAAGCCCCGCTTGCCCAGCCGAATTGTATCCATTTTTCCGGTTCCCAACCTCTTAAAATTGCATAGAGCATTCCGCCTACAAAGCCGTCCCCTCCTCCTATACGATCAAGAACAGCAATCTCACGGGGTTCTGCCACATGACACTTGTCACCTTCGAGCATGATTGCGCCCCATAAGTGGCAGTTGGCACTTATTACCTGGCGCAACGTGGTTGCAAATATGGAAACATTCGAAAATGCTGCCTTCATGTTTTCAATCATATTCTTAAAGCTCGCGATTTTAGATACAATATCCTTTCCTCCTGCTTCAGGCCCTTCTATTCCCAAGCAAAGCTGAAAGTCTTCTTCATTTCCTACCAGAATATCTGAAATATTTGCAATCTCAGTGAATATTTTTCTAAGCTCTTTTTCTCTGCCCTTCCAGAAGGATGCGCGGTAATTCAGATCAAAGGAGATTCTTGTTTCATATTTTTTTGCATACCTTGCAAGTTCCAGGCAGAAGGTACTTGTTTCAGGTGAAAGCGCAGCTATCAGCCCCGATAAGTGTAAAACCTGAACTCCTTCCCGGCGAAAAATTCTATCCAGGTCAAAGTCCTTAATATTAAGAGTTCTTCCGACTTCGCCTGCCCGGTCATTGTGTACCCTTGGTCCGCGAGAGCCGTAACCGCTGTCCGCAATATTGAACTGGTGCCGAAAGCCCCAGGGGCCCTCCTTGGGGGATTTCTACTCCTTCGTAGTCCATATGGCGGCTCCTAAGGTTGCTTTTAATTAAATTCGCTATAGGGCTGTCTTTTACAAAGGTTGTCAGCACCTTTACAGGCAGTCCGAGAAAAGAGGAAATGCTTGCTACATTGGTTTCGGCACTGGTTACTTGCATTGTAAAAGTGCTGCTGCTGTGAACAGGCTGCCCGTTTATTGGTGTGATCCGCACACCCATGCTGGTGGGTACAAGCAAAGAATATGTAAAATCTTTTCGCAATTCCATTTTAACTATATCCTCCTAACTTTATCATTGATTTTGTTTACTTAAAGTATGCTTATGCGTCATATGTCGTCGATGACGTAGTGCAGCCCTGCCCAGTCCAGTTTGTGTGATAGAACTCTCCGCGTTTCCTGTCAACTCTCTCGTAGGTATGTGCTCCGAAGTAGTCTCTCTGCGCCTGTAGAAGATTTGCCGGAAGCCTTTCGCACCTGTATCCGTCATAATAGGAAAGTGCCGAGGAGAATGCAGGAACAGGTATTCCATTTAGTACGGCAGCAGATACAACTCGTCTCCAGCTTGACTGGGAACCCTCAACTTTTTCTTTAAAGAAGGGATCAAGCAAAAGATTGTTTAATCGCGGATTCTTGTCAAAAGCTTCTTTTATCTTTCCAAGGAATACGGATCTGATAATACAGCCTCCACGCCATAATAACGCTATTTCGCCGTAGTTCAGCTTCCATCCGTATGTCTTAGCGGCAGCTTGCATCAGAGTGTATCCCTGGGCATATGATACTATCTTTGAGGCATAAAGAGCATTTTTTATGTCTTCTATAAATTCTTCTCTGTCACCTTTGAATTCGGGTTTCGGTCCGGTGAGGATTTTTGAAGCAGCAACCCTTTCTTCCTTTATTGCCGAAAGGCATCGGGCATATACTGCCTCACCAATTAATGTCAGAGGTATTCCTTCATCAAGAGATGTAATTGAAGTCCATTTGCCCGTACCCTTCTGTCCCGCCGTGTCAAGAATCTTATCAATTAACGGCTGTCCGTCCGTATCTTTATAGGCCAATATGTCACTTGTAATTTCTATAAGATAGCTGTTCAGTTTCCCCGCATTCCAATCCTTGAAAACCTCATGCATTTCATCGGCAGTCATGCCAAGATATTCTTTCATCAGCTGATATGCTTCGCAAATCAGCTGCATATCGCCGTATTCAATTCCGTTATGAACCATTTTGACGAAATGCCCCGCTCCATTATCGCCTACCCAGTTACAGCAAGGGTTACCATCTTCAATCTTTGCAGCTATAGCCTGGAATATTGGTTTTACAAAGGGCCATGCGGCATAGGATCCTCCCGGCATTATGCTTGGGCCTTTAAGTGCTCCTTCTTCTCCCCCTGATACTCCTGTTCCTATGTAAAGCAATCCATGCTCCTCCACATATTTTGTACGTCGTATTGTGTCAGCGAAATGCGAATTACCGCCGTCAATGATAGTATCGCCTTTTTCAAGATATGGAATAAGCAAGTTTATAAAATCGTCAACAGGTTTACCCGCTTTTACCATAAGCATTATTTTTCGAGGTTTTCTCAAGTTATCGACAAGCTCCTGAATCGAGTAAGCCCCAATTATATTCTTACCCTTAGCCCTTCCTTCAATAAAGTTAGTAACTTTCTCCGTAGTTCTGTTGAATACGGCTATGGTAAAACCTTTGCTCTCAATGTTAATGGCAAGATTTTCTCCCATTACCGCCAAGCCGATCAAGCCGATATCCGCTTTACCCATAACTATATATCCCTCCAATTGATATAATTACTGATGTTCGGTAAAGATTTATGCTAATGTTTCTCTTAGGTTACTCCGCAGTTATAACACTAGTCATTAACATTAATAATATAGTTGTTTTTTACAAATTACACTGTTTAACTTGCTGTTTTAGTTGCAATTATTGCTGTTTTTCATAACCAGAAAAAAGACAAGGGTTAATTGAAAGATGCGATGCCATTTTGTAACCGACAAGTGAATATTTGTAAACGAAACGCAGTTTTTGTATTCGAAAAGCTACTTTTGTAATCGGAGAATCGACCCCTGTTACTAGCTATTTGAATTGCTGAACGTTTCGTAGGGTGTACGGCTGTTCAGCTTTTTTCTTTTGTAGGAATTGATATGGTTCATCATCAAACAAGCAGGCATTAATTGATACACAAAGGCCACTTCGGGATGCGGATATTGTTTTATGTTCCTTGATATGCGCGTGCTTTGCATCTTAAGCAACAATCTGTTTAATTATATATATTGTTTGATACAATATATTAGAGGTGATAAAAATGAAGTTCGGTATTAGGAAACCAAGCCTGAAAAAGAGCATTGCAGCAAGAACCAGTGTAAAAAGATATGCACGCCATAGCCTGGGGCTGAAAGCTCCAAGAGGATTTGGATGGTTTACAAATCCTAAGAAGGCGTTGTACAATAAGGTTTATAATAAAACTTCGTTTAGCATATTTGATATTTTCAAGTTTCGTAAATAATTGTTACAAATTGATATAACAGGTATAGCGCCTTGGGTGGACAACCAGGTCATAGATATTTGGCTAATGCCGGAGAGGGACGAGTTGTGTCAGGCTTGTATATTGCCGGTGCCTTGGAGGTGCCGGTTGGAATGAAAGGAGAGGAAACAAAATGAGGTACACAGTTGATAAAGCAGTTTTTGAAATTAATCCGGAGGTAAAGTTCGGAATTCTGATTGGAAGCAATATAAAAAATTCGGAAACTTCCGCAGAAGATGAAAAAAGATTAAGAGAAGCAGAAGAGAATATGAGAAAAACTGTTAAAGCCGAAGAGCTTAGGACATTGCCTAACGTTGCTTTATACAGGGAAGTTATGACAAAGGCAGGGATAAATCCCAACAAATATCTGCCTTCTGTTGAGGCTATGTTCAAGAGAATTCTCAAAGGGGGATCACTGCCCAAAATAAATGCACTTGTGGACTTATGCAATGCAGTGTCTATCGAGAAGATTATTTCTTTAGGAGGCCATGACATGGCGGATATCCATGAGGATCTAGAAGTGCGCTTCAGCAGAGAGGGAGACAAATTCATTCCCTTTGGCTCTGATGAGCCTGAAATGGTAGAAGAAGGTGAGCTGGTTTTTACAAGCGGGAATTATGTTCAAACAAGAAAATGGGTTTGGAGGCAAAGCGAGCTTGGCAAAATTACTCTGGACAGCAAGGATGTATTTTTTCAATTAGTGGGCTTTGGGGATGATTCATCCTTAGTTGATGCAATGAACCGGATAGAGGATTTGATAATTAACAGATTTAATGGAAATTCCAAAAAATATTTGGTAGACATAAATAATAACCATATTGAATTTTAGAAGCCTTATTGGACTGTTGCCATCCGAAAGCACATATACTGATTACATAATGCGGAAGTCTTGCATATCATGTATTAATATCAAATTTATTTTGGAGGTATAAGCATGGCACAAAAGGGCAGGGCTAAGAAGGTTTTTCCGGGAGGCAACACATGTAAAGGATTCTACTCATTCTATGATTATATCATACCTGAGGATGCAGAACGGATATTTGTGATTAAGGGAGGCCCGGGGGTAGGAAAGTCGAACTTCATAAGAATTATAGGAGAGGAGTTTCTTAAACTGGGATATGATGTGGAACTGCACTACTGCTCCTCAGACAACAAATCCCTGGACGGGCTGGTGATAAAAAAGGAAAATGTCGCAATTCTGGATGGAACCGCTCCTCATGTAGTAGACCCCAATAATCCCGGGGCGGTGGATGAAATACTGAATCTCGGGGAG
>JAAYQK010000162.1 GCA_012519325.1 Gracilibacteraceae bacterium
TCAAAAAACCCTTGACAACAATTAGCTGGTCTTTATATATCTTTATCTTTTCTGCTGATTATATAACATCAGCTTTGCTATCCGGTTAAATCACTTGTTCCGGTTTACCCTGAACCGGAACACCTGTGGATTGAAGTAATCCATGGAATATATTATAGGAGTCCCTTCCTTGTCGTAATGAATCTGATGCAGTAGTATGAAAAGCTGATTTGAATCGGTTTTTATCAACTCCTTCATATCATCAGTTGCAAAAGTAGGTATGATCTCTGCTACGGCATATTCAGCTTCAAGGCCGCAATGCTCCTTTAGGTATCTGAACATGGATTCATTATCTATCTCCTTTGGTATGTCATCTCTGAAAGCGGATCTTCTCACTGTATCTACACAATAGGCTGCTACCTTCCTGTTGGCAGTCCTCACACGCTTGAATGTCACAACGTTTTCACCAGGCTTCAGCCCCATCTTGGCTATCATATCTCTGGTAGGCTTACCTTCACTTATATCCACCCATTTGGTTCCGGGGTTATAACCGAACTTTTCAATGATTTCAGTTATACTCTCCATCTTCTCAAGGCCGCTTTCTATCTCGACAGGCCTCTTATATACATAAGTCCCTTTCCCCTGACGTTTATATATGATCCTATCCTGCTCCAAAAGTGCAAGGGCTTCCCTGACGATATACCTGCTCACTCCAAGCATTTCCATAAGCTCTGCTTCAGTAGGCAGTATATCGTCAGGCTGCAGTTCCTCCAGCCTGATATATTCCAGAATCTTCTCCTTGGCCTGTTGACTAAGGGGAATTACTTTTCCCTTTATTCGCATATTATCTCTCCTAACTTGTCAGACATCATATATCTATTATGTCAATACTAACATTGGTAAAATTTTCTGTCAATTACTATATGTTACTTTATTATTACTTTTTTCCAAAATAAAAAAACGCCATATTTCTTTTAAGAAAATGGCGTATCCGCAAATTATTTCTTCACGCAAGCATTAGTTCTCATTTATATTAATATCTGCCATTAAAACTCCCATGATTGTACCCTCCGAAGTTATTGGCATAGCTACTGTAATATTATAATTACCGGTAGCACAGGATATGTATTCCTTTGATATATAGGTCTGACCCTGCATTGCATTTGTAAAATACGGCTTTGCACTGCAATCTTTGACATTTTCAGGGATTTCGGTTGTTGCCCCTATAACATAGCCCTTGTTGTCAAGAATTGCTATAAGATCAATGAATTCTAACTTTTTCTTATACTCTTTTATACATCTTTCTGCCGCTTTTTCATCTGATGCCATTATATTTTCTTTTTGTATTATTTCATTTATCAAATCCTGAGTCTTATTAATCTTTTCCTTTATTACATCAGTAACCACAAAGCCCTTCATAAAATTCTCTATTATTGCATTAGACTCTTCAAGCCTTTCCAGAAGTGTCATAATATGACCGTGCACCGCTTCTATAGTAGCCAGCTGCTCTTCCGTCGACGCTCCGATCTCCTCCGATACCGCCGCATTCTGCTGCGTTATGTCATTGATCTTTTCTATCTCCTTCTCTATACTGCCAATACTCATCATCTGTCCCTTTGTAAGATCCGTTATCTTTTCAGCCGCCTTAATATTATCATTTAAGGTACTGTTTATTACGTCAGATTTGCTTAATACCTCTTCCGCAAATGCAAGATTCTTGTCTATGGCATCTGCCTCATCTTTTATATTAACCGACAACTCTCTTATCTGGCCTGTAATCCCGTCAACCAGCTGCTTTATCTCTTTCGCAGATTGCGAAGAGTCATCCGCAAGCTTCCCTACTTCTCCGGCAACCACTGCAAACCCTCTTCCCGCTTCACCGGCTCTGGCAGCCTCTATAGCTGCGTTCAACGCCAGCAGCTGTGTCTGGGATGCTATACCTTCAACTGCTTCCGTTATTGTATCGATTTCTCTTATTCTATTATCCAGACTGTCCAAGGCCTCCAAAACCTTTTCGTTGTATTCCTTGGACTCCTGTATTTTGAACTTTATATCTGAAAATTTACTGAAGCTGTCCTCTATTGTGCCTTTTGTCTCATTTGCAATTCTTAGGCTTGTCTCTGCATTTTCGCTTATATCCCCCGCATCTCGTGCAAAGCTCTGTACCATTTCCATCATGTTATGGGTATATGAAGCCTGATTGCTTACCGACTCTGCCACACTCTGTATAGTTGAGGCTATCTCTCCTGATGAATACTTAATTGCTTCTGCCTGCTTCTCCACCTCATGAGCATCCTTAATTACCCTTTTAGACACATCCTCAAAGTTACCAATTAAACTTCTGGTCTTGAACAAAAAATCGTTCATCGACGCGACAATGTTATCGAACATACCGATTCCGGCTTTTCTGATGTTTTTGTTCAACTGTCCCTTGTTTATTTCTTCTATATTGAGCTTCATCCTTTCGGAAATTCTGCTCAACCGTGCAAATAAAACTAGCCCCGATACAATCATCAATACTATCAATGCTGCAGAGGTCAATTGGCTGCTGCGCATTAAGTACAATGCGGTACCAAGAACAATATTAATTAAAATATATAGAGTCAATGATCCCATAATGCCCCACGCTCCCTCATTTTTCTATTTTTCTTGGGGAAAAGCCAGCCTTAAATTAGCAAGTTATGGTAATGCAACATGTTTATTTATTCCACCAATCCCATAATAGTACATAACATTTAAATAATCAACAGATTTTGCTCCTTTTGACAATTATTCGAAGCCTGCGCACCACAAATAAAAAGCAGTCATGCTGTGCGTGACTGCTTCTGCCGCTATATTAATTTAATCTGTCTTCATAAAGTGACAATATATGACTGATGCTCTTCGCCGAATTCTTTTCACTGATATATAGTCTGACCTTTCCTGTAAGTTTTTTATTATATCTGATCTTCACGCCTTTCTTAAAAAAACTGGTTATTTGCTTGGTCTGTTTAGCTCCATTGCTATCCAATCTGATACTCACTCTCATATTGCCACCCCTCTTTCAATCAAATATGCGTTTATGCATGTATTATTATATCATAAAGTCCGTAAGGCTTTATGATATACGCCCATGTGCGTTTTGCGAAGCAAATAATCGCACGGGCATTAAATCATGGATATAATATGCGTTTACGCATATTATATCATATATTTGCAAGAATTTATGTTACATCTTAATTACTGCATGTTGTCATAATATATTCCGCAGCTTCCAGTCCCTCAATCCTGGCTTCCCTGTCATATTTCTCCGGTATTATACAGGTATCCCCCTTTTTCATTAATAATTGGGAATCCTCGTACTGCAACAGCATACTGCCTGATACGGCGGTAGCAGCTCTGAACCTGCCTGCTCCATAAAAATGCCGTTCTCCCTGCATAATGAATTTGAAGCTTGTTTTAAAGTATTTGCACTCAACCATATTGGGGAAACCATCTCCTGATGAATCATACACATTGGTTATACAGGGTAATTCTAAAGAGTAGTTAATCGCCTCCACTGCCTTATCTATATGCAGCTCTCTTTTTTTTCCGAAGGAATCTTTCCTGTCCCAGTCATAAAGCCTGTATGTCAGGTCGGAGGGCTGCTGCACCTCATAGGCCAATATGCCTTTGCCGATACTGTGTACCGTACCGGCAGGTATGAATATGCAATCCCCTTTTCTTACTTTCACATAGTTAAGTACCCCGCAGAGAAGCTTCCTTTCCAGCAAGTCCTTAAGCTCATCCTTTCGCATCTTCCTGTTGAATCCATATATAATAAAGGAATCCTTTTCGCACTCCAACACTATCCAGGCTTCGCTCTTGCCATTTCGGGCATTCTCATTCTTTATGGCATATTCATCATCCGGATGAACCTGTACCGATAAGGTTTCCCTGGCGTCTATAAGCTTTATCAGCACAGGAGTATTTCCTTCCGGAGGTCCTGTCTCCCAGCTCTCCCCTGTGATTCTATCCCCAATATCCTTATTGTATGCGCATAATCTCCTTCCTCCCCAAATCCTTTCCACTATCATAGGATTTGTTCTGTAGGGTTTCACTTTTTTCCCTCCCGACGGAATAAGTAAGGTTTTGCGGCCTCCTACTTCAATCTATTAAAGAACACCAAAAAGTGAAACCCTATAAAAAAGGAACCCTATGGTTCCCTCAATCAATTCTCATTAATATTTATATCTGCCATTAGAACTCCCTTAATTATCCCCTCCTGCCGGACAGGCATTGATACTGTAATATTATAATTGTTGGTAACAACTGATATATACTCCTCCGATATATATGTTTCACCCTGAAATGCTTTTATGAAGTAAGGCTTCGCACTGCAGTCCTTCAGGCTGTCATCAACCTCCACAGTTGTTACCTCATAAAAGCCGCTGGAGTTTATTAGTGCCATAAATTCAACGAATTCAAATCTTCCTTGCTGCTCTTTAAGGTATTTTTCAACTAAGTTCCTGTCAGTATCAAATAGGTCTTCTCTATCTGTTATTTCCTTTACCAATTCCTGTGTTTTATTTATTTTTTCCTTTATTGCCTCATTATACTGGAAACCCTTCATGAAGTTTGCCATAATCGAGTCAGATTCCTCCAGTCTTTCCTTCAACTGTAATATATTTCCATGCACTGTCTCAATGGCAGCCAGCTGTTCCTGAGTAGATGCCCCGATTTCTTCCGATACTGCCGCATTCTGCTGTGTCAAATCGTTAATCATTCCAATTTGCTTTTCAATACTGCCTACGCTAGTAATCTGTGCCTTTGTAAGCGTTGTTATCTTTTCTGCCGCCTGCATGTTGCTAATAAGTGTATCGTTTATAATATCTGATTTGCTTAATACTTCTGTCGCATATAGAAGATTCTTGTCTATGGCATCTGCTTCATCTTTTATATTGACCGACAACTCTCTTATCTGCCCGGTAATCCCGTCAATCAGCTGCTTGATTTCTTTTGCCGATTGAGAAGAGTCGTCGGCAAGCTTTCCTACTTCGCCTGCAACAACTGCAAATCCCCTTCCCGCTTCTCCTGCTCTGGCGGCTTCTATTGCGGCATTCAGTGCCAGCAGTTGTGTCTGTGAAGCAATACCTTCGACAGCTTCCGTTATTGTATCTATCTCCCTTATTTTCTCATCCAGGCTGTCCAGAGCCTGAAGCACTTTCTTGTTGTATTCCTTTGATTCCTGTATTTTATATCTTATATCCTCAAACTTATTAAAGCTGTCCTCTATTATATTTTTTGTTTCCTTTGCGACATTAAAGCTTATTTCCGCATTTCCGTTTATATCCTCCGCATCTTTTGCGAAATTCTGCACCATTTCCATCATATTAGAAGTATATTCCGCCTGCTTGCTCACCGACTCAGCGACACTTTGTATAGTTGAAGCTATCTCTACTGATAAATACTTAATTGCTTCCGCCTGCTTCTCTACCTCATGAGCATCCTTCATCACCTTTTTTGATACTACTCCGAAAGAAGCGATAAGGGCTCTTACCTTATATATAAAATCATTAATCCTTGATGATATATAGTCAAACATGGTGATTCCGGTTTTACTGACATTCTTGTTCAACTGTCCCTTATTGATCACTTCTATATTATTTCCTATCCTAACTGCTACACTTTTAAGCCGTGCCATGAATACAATCCCACAGGATATTATTGCAGCCAACAATGCAATAACGGCTAATTCATTGCTGCGCAGCATAAATAAAGCTGCCCCAAGAATAACATTAATAATAATATATCCGGACGAAAAGCCTGCCATTCATATACTCCCCCTTTTCTTGACCTGTCAGGAATCGATATGAACTGTAACAGTTATATGTTTCGTGTCGTGAAATCAAAATCTTTTTACGAAATATATTGCTTTTATTAATTTAATGATATTACAATTTTTCGGAATAATCAATTTATTTTTACATATTTTGATATGTCTACCTAAATTCAGTGCTTGATCCCCTCCGATCAATTTCTGTATGAATAAGCATAAGGCATACAAACAGCATTGTACTGCTGTATTGCATGCCTTAGAATCATTTAACAACTATATTCACAAGTCTGTTCTTTACCACTATCACCTTTACAACTTGTTTCCCCTCAATGAGTTTCCCTATCTCAGGACTTGCCATAGCCAGATCCTCAATTTCCTTTTCCGAAGCGGCGGGGCTTACTTCAAACCTGCCCTTGACCTTGCCGTTAATCTGAATAGCCAGTTCTATACTATCCCTTACGAGAGCACTTTCATCCCATACAGGCCATTTCTGGTTGAATACGGAGTATTCATATCCCAGCTTCTCCCACATTTCTTCTATAAAATGAGGCGCAAAGGGAGCCAGCAGCCTCAGAAGATCTGCCAGAACCTCTTCAAAATAAGGTATATTCTTGTTTTCAACCTCCTGGTCATATTTGTACAGCGCATTTAAAAGCTCCATTATCTTGGCTATGGAGGTGTTGAACTGGAATACCTCCGAGTCTTTCGTAACACATTTTATTGCCAAATGCCTTATATAGTTGAGTTCCTTCTCATCCTGCGCAACTTCATTCTTGCTTTTTTGCCCTCGCAGTTCAGAAACTCTCTCAACCATTCTTTCTACCCTTCCCAGGAACCTTATAATTGCCTTAATTCCATCTTCGCTCCAGGGGCCCCCTTCAATATAGTTGAAGCCGAAGCAAAGATATGTCCTGAATACATCGGATCCGAATTCATTTATATATTTATCCGGAGAAACGACATTCCCTCTGGACTTGCTCATCTTTTCACCGTCGGAACCAAGAATAACTCCCTGGTGCACCAGCGACAGGAAGGGCTCATCAAACTTCAAATAGCCCATATCCCTAAGGGCCTTTGTAATGAATCTTGCATAGAGCAGGTGCATTGCTGCATGTTCAGCTCCCCCCACATATTTCTCCACAGGCAGCAACTTGTCTATCCATTCCTTGTCGAAAGGCTCTATTGTATTCTTATTGTCAGCATATCTAAGAAAATACCATGAAGAGCACACAAAAGTGTCAAGAGTATCGGGATCCCTCTGTGCGGGTCTGCCGCATTTAGGGCATACGGTATTCATGAACTCCTTGCACTTCTTGAGAGGTGATTCTCCATCGGGAGTAAACTCCACATCATAGGGAAGCAGCACCGGCAAGTCTTTTTCCGGTACAGGCACTATCCCGCATTCCTCACAGTATATTATCGGTATGGGAGTACCCCAATACCTCTGCCTTGATCCCAGCCAGTCTCTGAGCCTGTAATTTACTTTTAGTTCTCCTTTGCCTTCCTTGGCAAGCTCCTCAGTAATTTTAGACATAGCTTCCGTTGATGTCATACCGTTAAATTTTCCGCTGTTAACAAGTATTCCGTATTCCGTAAAGGGCAGCCTGTCGTCAACATCTCCCACCCCTTTGATTACTCTGGGAATCGATAATCCGAACTTTTCAGCAAACTCGAAGTCCCTTTCATCATGGGCAGGAACCCCCATTACACATCCGGTACCATAAGTGGCAAGAACATAATCCGCTATCCATATAGGCACTCTTTCACCTGATATAGGGTGAATTGCATATGCTCCCGTAAAGACTCCGGTCTTTTCTCTGGTTGTTGAAAGCCTGTCTATTTCACTGGCTTTTCTGGCATAGTCCTTATAAGCTTCCACAGCTTCTTTCTGCTCAGAGGTAGTAATAATATCCACCAGTTCATGCTCCGGAGCCAGTACCACATAAGTGACTCCCATCAACGTGTCGGCTCTGGTGGTAAATGTCTTGAAGCTAAAATCGGTTCCCTCTATCCTGAATTCTATTTCTGAACCTTCCGACCTTCCAATCCAGTTTTTCTGTATCTTCTTGGTCTTTTCCGGCCAGTCAATTACATCCAGCATATCCAGAAGCTCCTGGGCGTATGCCGTGATATTAAAGAACCACTGAGTCAGATTCCTTCTGATCACCTCAGTTTCACATCTCTCACAATGGCCTTCCACTACCTGCTCATTGGCAAGAACAGTATTGCACCTGGGGCACCAGTTTACCGGTGCTTCCTTCCTGTATGCAAGACCGTTTTCATACAGCTTCAGGAATAACCATTGGTTCCACTTATAATATGAGGGGTCACAGGTTACTACCTCATAATCCCAGTCAAAGGTTGCCCCCATCTCCCTGAGCTGTGTCTCCATTGTGGCAATATTACTCTTTGTGGAATCCCAGGGATGTATCCCGGTTTTTATGGCATAGTTCTCTGCAGGAAGTCCGAAAG
The DNA here is from genome assembly GCA_012519325.1 of Gracilibacteraceae bacterium. GTDB lineage: Bacteria > Bacillota > Clostridia > Lutisporales > Lutisporaceae > BRH-c25. The sequence goes on from JAAYQK010000162.1 coordinate 8,249, forward strand.
CATCAAAACCCATCGGATGAAACACCTCATAACCCTGCATCCTCTTGATGCGTGACCAGGAATCGGTAGGGCCGTAATTATACCAATGACCTACATGAAGGTTTGCCCCGGAGGGATATGAGAACATCTCCAAACAATAAAGCTTTTTATCTACATTTTCAGGATTGAACTTGTAAATTCCGGTTTCTTCCCATTTTTTTTGCCACTTCTTGTCAATATCCTTTGAATACGGCATTAATAACACTCCTTTTTCTAACAAAATAAAAAAACTTCATCTCATCAGAGACGAAGTATATCCGCGTTACCACTCTTTTTGATTTACGGCATATCTACACCGTTAAACCCACTCTTTCGACGGCATATGAGTACCGTCTATCCTTTTAACGGGGGAAATCCGGCTTGCCTTACTATATCTTCGGGCAGCTGCTCCCGGGCGAGTTCAAAGAACTGAAGCTGCCGGCTTCCACCTGTCTCCGGCTCTCTTAAAGCTGTTCATTCTGCTACTATTCCCGTTCCTTGCATTTATTAATATTTACGAATTATGTTAGCATGTTTTGAGACTCATGTCAACACCTTGGACACAGATTCAGCAATTGCTTCGAATCGGATTTGATTTATTGTTACAGTAGTCAATTAATCAAGTTGTTCATATTGGGTATAATTCGGCATTTCAATTGATTCGTAGGTCTAGTATGCCTTTGTACCTCTATATTTATACTAAGTTGCTCTCATCTTGCACCTTACTGCAGAGCCTTGCTCAATTCCAGAGACTAGCGACTAATGACTGTTATTTATATAAACATATTCACGATATCAATATTTGGTGTATACCTTTTGCCCTGCCAAGTATCCCTGTCCATCATAAGATGCTCTATTGCATTTATAACTTCAAACTTCTTCAGGCTCCATTTTGGGCCGATAAGCGTATCTCTTGGCCCGTCACCGGTTATCCTATGTATAACCATACTTTCAGGAATTCTTTCTATACAGTCAACTACAAGCTCTATGTAATCTTCCATAGCCATCAGCCGAAATTCATCACGTCGGTACATTTCCTCAAGCCTGGTGTTTTTAAGTAGGTGAAGCAGGTGAAGCTTTATTCCCTGGGTTCCTGTATTGGAAATAAAATCAACAGTCTGTAGCATATCCTGCTTGTTCTCCCCCGGCAGTCCAAGTATCTGATGTGTTACAACCTCTATACCCCTTCTCTTAAGTTCTCTTACGGAAGCTATATATGTGTCCAGCCCATACCCCCTGTTAATAAGCCTGGCTGTCCTTTCATGCACTGTCTGCAGCCCCAGCTCCACCCAAAGATAAGTCCTGGCATTGATTTCCGAAAGCAGCTCCAATACATCCGGGGGCAGGCAGTCCGGCCTGGTTGCAATGGCAATCCCTATCACATCCTCCAGGTTAAGCACAGAATAATATTTTTCCCTTAATACTTTAACATCAGCATATGTATTGGTATACGCCTGAAAATAGGCAATGTATCTGCCAGATTTCCATTTCTTGTTCATCATCCTCCTGACTTCATGAAATTGCTCTGTTATGTCTTCAGAAGTCCCTGCAAAGTCCCCTGATCCTCTTGGGCTGCAAAAAATACAGCCCCCCGAAGACACTTTCCCGTCTCTGTTGGGGCATGTAAAACCGGCATCCAATGATATTTTAAATACCTTCCCTCCAAATTTTTCTCTAAGAAAGTGATTCAATGTATGATATCTCTTACCATCCCATGTTTTTCCCATTATCTGCGTCCTCTATTTGTTCTATTTTCTGATTCTATTTGTCTTACCCTACAGTTTTATTTGTTTAATCCTATAGTTTAATATATATCCGAAAATTCTATGTTCACCTTATCCACAAAAACACTCGGCTTTTCTTCGGCAGCTGCCGCTGCTTCATCATCCGCCAGCTGCCTTAA
>JAAYQK010000163.1 GCA_012519325.1 Gracilibacteraceae bacterium
GTGTTGGCAGGGTGGAAAAAGAGATTGTGGAGATTACGGAAGACCCTAATGTGGATAAGGTAGAGGTAATTATTCTGCCTCGTAATCCGGAAACCAATCATACTGTGATTATTAAGGGAATCAGCAAGAAAGACGGCAAATGCAAAAAGGCTATTCTTGAAAGCATGTATTTATCTTCTCCGGGAGAAGACTGTGAACTTTTTGATGTAGAAGAAATTGATGATAGAAGGCCTTTGTTATAACGAGGCGATAAGATGTCCTCCACTAGATGGTGAGCATATCTTCCGCCTCGTTGAAACGCTCGGGCAGGTTTTTACAAGTGTGCAAAAACCATCATTGAAATCTTGTTATAACGTATGCTGAGATGTGAAGAAAGGAGAAAAATATTTTGAAATTAAGATATAAAGTAGTGCCAAAAGGAGCGGCAGACGGTGTTGTTCCGATTAATTTAGCTTTTGTAGATAAAAGAGATGTTGATGACGCAGGAATCTCTTATAAAGAAGCCTGCCAGTTAGTAGGAAATGATTTTAGGGATGATTGTGTTACAATTAATGTCATTGACCCTGATGCAGTGACAGTTACCAGTGACGGAATCATGACGGACGGTGCTGTGGTTGCTTTCGCTTGTGCCGACCATGGAATAATCAATAAGGATTTTGGTTTCATGAATGTTAGTGAAATTCCTTATTCGGAAACACTTATAGCTGAAGAACCCCATATGAAACAATGGAACAGTAAATACTACAGGGGTAGGCGCCTGCACCGCGGTCCCAGCCCTGAAGACAGAAAGCCTTTGGAATCTCATAACGAACATATGACTATGACCGGCCGTATTACAAACAATAATACCGGTTCTGAAATGATGAATACAGTGGATATGACTGAAATTCTCGCTCTGTTCATTGGTCAAATGGAAATCATGAGGGATGGGGATTTGCTAATAGGATTGGCGGGCCCTATGGTTTCTGTAGGTATAGGGATGGTTGTTCGTGAACGTCGCGGAAGAATATTTGGCTGGAACTATGGAGCAGGCAAGACTGCACATAACTCTGGTGTGTTTGCTAAGACTGTAAAAAGTGATTACCCTGTTATTGCTGCAGATAAAAAAGTTGTAGCCGAATACACATTGAGAGCTTTGGATATAGGGTTGATTCCAGGTCTGCACCTTGGCTGCTCTCCTGTTGTAGTAAGTATTGCTAAAGCTTACGGAAAACCCATTGCCTTTGATAATATTGAAGAAAGTGCCTGGGTTGAGTTGGAAAGTGTTGGCATTACCCGTGAAGAGTTGGAAAAGCCATCTAAGCCTATGACCAGAGAAGAAGTTATAGCTCATGCGGATGAAATTCTTCCTGGTATAGAAAATGGAATCAAATATAAAGCAACTGAAGTTGCTGAGACTCGTTACGTTGAATTATAGAAATAAAGGAGTACTGCATGGATCAAGAATATATTATAGCAAATGCGGACAAATCCGTATTAAAAATTTCCGGATTAAAAGTTAAGGGGTTAAATACCAAACAGCTGGAGCAAATATTAAAGGAAAAGCTGCATACGATGGTGCGTGTGATTGGGGTAACCGGCGAAAGCGTTGAAATGGATGTTTATGATATAGAACCGGAACAAGTCATAAAAAATGCTGAAGGATTAATTAAGGCTGTTTCTTTAACAGAAGGAATTACGGCAACAGAAGTAACAAAGATTTCATGCAGTGAAAAAATTATAGAAGTAGACTTTAACCAGATTCCTGATCATCCCCTTTCCGGTTGTGCAAAGGAAAGGTGGATGATGCTTTCCAACCGGAAAGATTTTAATCATTCTTGAATTTCATGATAGTGCTCCCTGCACCCCCCTATTATAAAAAGATTGGTTACTGTTTGATGGCCAGTCTTTTTAGTTGCATTGCTTTTAAAACAGGGGTAGATTCTCCGGCTGCAAGGCAGGCATTGTAGTATAATTGATTTATAAGCTAATAGGTTGAAGGAGTATAATAATATTATGGAAAATAAAAAAGGCTTATGGTGTAATCCTTGGATAGTTGTTTTATTAGGAGTTGTCGGAATTTCCTTATCATCCATTTTTGCGAAATATTCCACAGCACCTTCTATTGTTCTGGCTTCTTACAGAATGTTTTTCAGTATAATATTGCTGGTGCCCGCTTTAATAAAGAACCACAGGCATGAAATTAAAAGGTTAAGGCTTTCATCAATACTTTTGTGCAGCTTAAGCGGTGTTTTTCTAGCTCTGCACTTTATTTTCTTTTTTGAATCAATAAAGTATGCAAGTATTGCTTCACTTACAGTATTAGTTAATATGGAAGTGATCATCGTAGCCATTATCATGTGGCTGTTTTGGAAAGAGAAGATATCCAGGCTTGGAGCCGCAGTAATTGTATTGGCTCTTCTTGGAAGTATAATAATTGCTTTTGCGGATACCAGTAAGGCAAATAACATGATATATGGTGATTTTTTAGCAGTCATGGCAGCCCTTTTTTCATCCGGATATACAATAATTGGAAGACTGCAGAGAAGTAATGCTTCTGCAAATGTTTCCACAACCATGTATACCTCTATTGTATATTTGGGAAGTTTTCTTACAATAGGGCTTATTATGGTATTTACCGGTACACCGATGCTGGGATATGGAATAAACAATATTGTTATTGGTCTGGCACTGTCAGTTTTTTGTACTATGCTGGGCCATAGCCTGTTAAGCTGGGGACTGAAATACATAAAGGCCTCTTATGTATCTGTCGCAAAATTGGGAGAACCGGTAATAGCTACAATTTTGGCTATAATTCTTTTCGGACAGGTTCCCGGAATACAGCAGGTAATCGGAGGGGCTGTAATAATTGGTGGAATTTATTTATGCATTTTTTCTTGATATATTTTTCTTTAATGTTATTATCACACTTCTGCCGACAATAGCAGTCAATACAATGAAGCCTCCTGCAAAGGCCCATGGGCTGGGGGCTTCGCCTATAAACAGAAACACCCACACAGGATTCAATATTGGCTCCAAAACAGGTATTAATATTGCCTCAAGAGCTGAAACATGCTTGATTGCATATGAATACAATATATAGGGGAATCCGATCTGGAATCCCAGAAGAAAAAGGATTATTATGCTTCTGGCATCGAGAAGGGATCCGTAAAGGAAAGGCAGTCCTACAATTGCAGTAAGCAGGTTGCCCCAAAATACCAGTTCCAATGTTGAACCATCCTTTTGCTTTCTAAGCAGCATAACAGTAAAAGCGTAGAAGACACCGCTTAACATTGCGTATATGTTGCCGGTCATGGCACCTGCCGATAAATCACCCATGAAAAACAGGAACATTCCTCCGACGGTCATAAGAGTGGCTATCCAGTCCAGCGCAGTTGTACGTTCATTTAAGAACCATGCACTAAGAAGCGCTACATAAATGGGAGCCGTATATTGCAGCATAATGGCATTAGCAGCTGTTGTAATATGATTTGCAGCAATATATAATACCATAGTGCCTGTGTAGGCAATGGCGCTGCCCAGCTTATATCTGTTGAATTTCAGGCTGGGTTTCTTAATAATAGCAAGCATAAGCAATGCAGCTATAAGGCTTCTTGAACCGGCTGCTGCCAGCGGATTCAATGGCAGGGATTTAAGCATCAAACCTCCGGTACTCCAAAGTACTGCCGCTATTGCCATAAGAATGATAGACCGGGTTCTATCATTCTTTAATTTAGCCACAAAAAAATTCATAATACATAAGTCCCTTCTGTACCGATTATATAGATTCTAACAGAATTTAAGATGCAATTCAATGAAATTAGAGAAGGGTCATTGATATCTTAAATACAGGCATGCTGAAGGATAGATAAAAACAATTATTAAAATTGCTTCCGGCAATATAAAATATAACTATGATAAACAGGCACTATAGATAATGCACATATGCTATAGTGCCTCAATTATGCTAAGGGGGTAAAAAAATGGCAGATTACAGAGACCTTTGGAGTAACCTGGGAATGGATCTTGAAAAACACGACTTGCTTTGTGAGGCACTTCCCCAATTATACGGGGGAGTATACCTGATTCAGGAAAACAGGCCTGAAGGGATGAATTATTATAACTTTGTGGTTTCTGAGGTGCATGGGCTGAGGATCAAGGAACTGGACGACCATAAAAAGGCCGGAGGAAAGGTAGTGGGAACCTTCTGTGTATTTGTGCCCGACGAACTGATAATTGCGGCAGGGGCTATAGGGGTTGGACTCTGCGGAGGTTCGCAATTCTGGATTGAGGATGGTGAAAAAGTACTGCCTAGAAATCTTTGTCCTCTTGTGAAAGCAATAGTAGGTGCAAAAATCAGCGGAACTTGCCCATACTTCCAGTCCTGTGATTTACTGACCGGTGAGACTACCTGCGACGGAAAGAAAAAGGCCTATGAAGTACTGGGGGAATATGCACCGATATATGTTATGGATCTTCCGCAGATGAAGAGGGATAAAGATTATAAGAAATGGGAAGAGGAAATTTATGAATATAAAGCAGTGCTTGAAGAACTGACGGGAAACAAGATTACAGAAGAAAAGCTTTCGGAGGCCATTAAGCTGTGCAATAGAAAGAGAGCTGCGCTTCAGAGGCTGTATAATGCAAGAAAAGTCCTTAATGTTCCTATAAGCGGAAAGGATGTACTTCTTGTTTCACAGATAGCATTCTATGACAACCCTGAAAGATTTATCGAAATGACCAATAAGCTGTGTGATGAGCTGGAAGACAGGATTAAGAAGGGAATAGGAGTAGCTTCGGAAAAGAGCCCGAGAATAATGATAACCGGTACTCCTATGGCAATACCAAACTGGAAAATGCATCATCTGATAGAAGAGAGCGGTGCAGTGGTTGTCTGTGAAGAAACCTGTACAGGGACAAGATACTTTGAAAATGAGGTTGATGAAACTCAGACAACAATGGAAGGCATGATAAAAGCCCTGGCAGACCGGTATATGAACATAAACTGCGCATGCTTCACTCCCAACAAGGGAAGGGAAGAGGATGTCGTAAGGCTGGCAAAGGAATATGGCGCAGACGGCGTTGTATACTGCAACCTTCAGTTCTGCCATACTTACAACATTGAATACAGGCAGGTGGAAAAAGCTCTTAAGGAAGCGGGAATACCGGTAGTATTCATCGAAACAGACTACAGCAATGATGATACAGGTCAGCTTCAGACAAGGATAGAGGCATTCCTGGAGATGTTGAAATAATGGAGGGAGAAAGCTTCTACATTTTGTTTCCCAACGTGACCGAGGGGCTGAAGCTGGAGAAGCTTTTAAAAAAGGAAGCAATCAAATATACTATAGTACCTACCCCGAGAGAATTGAGCAAGTCTTGCGGAATATGCATAATGTATGAATTCCGGGATGAAAGCTTAATAAAGCGTATAGTAGAAGAGCACGGAATCAGAACCGAAGGCTTCAAAAGCCTGACTAAGAGGAAGGCTGCAGTAAAATTCATATAAAAGCAGCAAGGGGAAAAGGAGCTGACATGGTTAGTATAGGAATAGATATAGGCTCTGTATGTGCAAAGGCAGTTGCTTATGATAAAAGAATAATAGGCAGGATTATCATGTCCACAGGCTGGAATCCGAAACA
>JAAYQK010000164.1 GCA_012519325.1 Gracilibacteraceae bacterium
AAAATTATATCTATCATACAAATCACTCCTGTTCATGTTTTCTCGATAATTACATTTTACAGTTTGATTTGTATGACGGGAAGGGGTATTTTGCCTCTTCCTTTATTTTTGTCAATGAAAATTATACTCTAAGGAAGCTTTTTATTTGTTAACCGTGCGGGAAGCAATATCATTATTGATCATACCGTCATTCGGTACTAAGGCGGGGGGCTGTTGGGCCTAACACTTATAGCTGCTTTCTTCCTTGTGCTTGACATCAGTTTTTCCAAATTCTATAATTATGATATAATCCTCGTATACATAATACTTATATTAATATTACAAATGCTGCTATAATATAAAAATCGCAATATATTCCCAATAGCATTTATGATAGTCAGGAGGCATATCGTGAGAACAGCTGTTATTGCTGATGATGAACCAATTACCAGAATGGATATAAGACAAATGCTGGAGGAAAATAAGTTTTCCGTAGTAGGTGAAGCATCTGACGGATTTGATGCCATAGAACTATGCCGTCAGCATAAACCTAATATTGTGCTGATGGATATAAAAATGCCTATATTCGATGGCCTGGAAGCAGCAAAAAACATTCTTGACAATGACCTTGCGGAATGTGTAGTAATGCTTACTGCATATTCTGACCAGGAGCTTATTGAACGTGCGGGGCAAGCCGGTGTAACAGGATATCTTGTTAAACCTATTAATCAGAAAATCCTGATGCCAACTATCGAAATTGCAATTGCCCAGGGAAAAAGAATCAGGAAGGCCAGAATTGAAGCTGAAACTGCGAAAAAACGGCTTAACGACAGACGAATAATCGATCGTGCCAAGGCTATCATAGCTTCCGAAATGGGAATCACTGAAGCTGAGGCATATCGGGAATTGCAAAGTATGTCAATGTCAAAAAATTGTGCAATGGCATCCCTTGCAGAGAAAATTGTAGAGAGCAGATCACAGCAGTCTTTGGTTAATCGTGCAAAACTGCTGCTCATGAAACGTTATAATATTTCGGAAGCTGCTGCATATCGTCGCATTGTTGCAAGGTCTAAAGAAAAAAAACAAACGGTGCAGCAGATTGCAGGCATAATAATTGCTGAATTAGAAAAGACAAATGATTAAGAGGCTTGATATTTATGGATAAGGAAATGACTTTGCGTCAGCTTTGCGTTCAAAAGACAACACTTACCTCCGACGATATCTCCCTTCTTGAGCAAATCAGCCAGCAGCTCCAGATAATGGCTGATCTGACAATGGGAGATGTATTCATAGATTGCATGGAAGCTGACAATAAAACAATGTTGGTTCTGGCACAGAAAAGTCCTCAATGGGGGCTTTCATCTTATGGTACAAATACTGTCGGCATGAATGTTCAAAGGAAAAATGAGCCTGCGGTTTATCATGCATTTGAGTCCGGAGTGCCGGTAAGGGATCTCAAAGCTATCACCCCGGAAAACAAAGCGGTGAGGCAAAATGTAATACCTATACGGAATAAGGATGGAAAAACTATCGCAGTTGTAATCTGTGAGCTTGACATAAGCAAAAGCTTAAGGCAAGAAAAAAAATTCGATGAGCTAATGCATGAACAGGATAATATGTCAGGCTTGTTAAACAGCTATGGTCCTCATGAGGGAGCAAACCAGACAACACGGGAAATTCACCATATGGTCAAGAATAATATACAGATGGTAGCAAGCCTTCTGAGCCTCCAGTCAAGAAAATCTTCAAACGCTGAAGTGAAAAAAGCCTTGCAGGAAACAATCAGTCGTGTGCTGAGTATTGCATCGGTTCATGAGATGCTGCTGAATACTGTAGATGGAAAGTATGTTTCTCTTAAGCTGCTGCTTGACAAAATACGCCTGAATGCATTGTCTCTTGTCGGCAGTGATAAGGATATCACTATTTCGGTATACGGTGATGATCTTCGTGTTGAAGCAGCAAAAGCTACATCTATTGCTCTGGTAGCTAATGAACTTGTTACCAATTCCCTCAAGTACGCCTTTACCGATATAGATTCCGGACGTATTGACATTACTGTTAAAAGCGGCAATCTGTATTCCACAATAAGCGTTGAAGATAACGGAAAAGGTTTCAATTTCTATGATTGGAACAGGGAAAGCCTTGGGCTCAGTCTTGCAAACTTAACCGTTAAAGACAAATTAAACGGAGACCTTCGTTTCAGCTCCGACTCTTCAGGCACAAAAATCATGTTTGATTTTAAAATGTAGAGTATGTTACTCAAGATTTTGTGATATATCCGAAGCCTTGTTTTCTTGTGTATTATCATTCTTATTATATGAAAAAATCAATACTGATGAAATCACCATGATGCTGCCTATTGCCGACCGCAAACTAAGACTTTCATTAAATACAATAATTCCCATAATCACACTGGTAATCGGTGCGACGGTACTGAAGACTGCGGCATATGTGGGGCCAATCATTTGTATGGATTTGTTATAAGCAAGAATCCCAAGAACCGTACAAACCAATGCAAGGCTCAGGATACCAAGCACTGCATGCAACTTTGGTACGAATATAAGATTGCGGGTTAAAGCTCCAAATATTAGAATTGATACCGCAGAGAAAAATGATACATAAAATGTAAGCAGAAGACCATCCATTGCCATTAATTCCTCTTTTCCTATTTCTATGGTATATAAGGAATAAAGAATTCCGGATGCCAGTGCTAAAGCGACTCCCTTCAAGTTAACCGAAGATCCCATGCCGCCAGCCAGCATATACACTCCGATAATAGAAACCGCCAATGCAAAAATTTTTGAAACGGACATTTTTTCTTTAAAAATGAAAAACGACAGAACCGCAACAACCGCCGGATATATAAAATGCAAAGTCATAGCCAACCCGGTTGAAATATAGCTATAAGATACAAATAGCGTTATGCATGTAACCGCATAACCAGCTATACCTAAATATGCAAGCCTGCAGAAAAGCTTTCTGCTTACCTTAAGCTCCACTTTCCTCCAGCGCAGGACTCCTGCCAACACTAAGGATGCAATAAGAAACCTGAAAAATAAGACAGTAACGGCATTAGTTCCCGCATTATAGGCGATTACCGCAAATACAGGCACAAATCCAAAGGATATAGCCGAAGAAACGGCATAAATAATACCCAGCGTCTTATTATTCATGATGACCATCCTTTACAAAAATCCGGAACACCACAACCAACATTTTAAATATAATCTATAATAATTATACACTGCCGAAAACATATTGCCAAAAATACATCTTATATATTATACACGATTATACCATATCACAGTTCCAATGTCTTCCAGATTCTTTAAGAAAATTGTTGAAAAGAAAAGAACCTCGGAGTCCGAGATTCTATAAGTCTCATAGCTAATTATGTTCTGTTCTTATCATTGACTGCCGCTCTTTCACGGTCTCTGAAAAGCAGGCTGATTGACCATATCCCGGCAACACCGACCAAGGTATAAATTAGTCTGCTAAGCAGTTCATCCTGCCCACCGAATATGGCTGCCACCAGGTCATACTGAAAAAGGCCGACCAATAGCCAGTTCAGTGCGCCCACAATTACTAGAATAAGTGCTACCCTATCCATACAAACAATTCTCCTTTCTATAAGTAATTAATAATATGGAAATATTTATGAACAAATATATTATACGCATATTTGCAATTACTATTCAGATACTATACTTTGCACCTATGTAAAAATATTACTTTGGCCTGTTTCATTTCATATGTTATAATATTATGTAAACTAATTTGGAACAAGGAGGTTTACTGTGACTGGAAAATACATTCAAATATTGAAAGGCTGCATCTCGTTGATAATTACAGTGGCCGTCTTGTACGCAGGACAAGCAGTATGGCGTAATTATGCCATTGATTTGCCTTTGGACAAAGCATTGAATAAAATCGAAGGGGTGGAGGAAGTTGCCTGGGATTCCGGCAACAGTATTAACGGCTCCATGAGCATATATGTCAAACTGGGCAGTATTTCCAATCTTCAAAAAACATACGAAGAAATCAACAAAATAATTGAACAAACATTAAAAGGAAGAGAATATTCGCTTGAAATAACTGATGACCGCTCTCCGGAACTGGAACAGGCATATTATGATATTCATCATTTTGTACAAAAATCCATAGTAGACGGGGATTTCCCAACCCTTGAAGTCAAGGTAAGAGAAAAAGCCGGTACTATTGAGGCAAAAGCTAAGGTTTATGTGGATGAACAAAATATTTATATTCAAATTGACAAGAAGGACAGCTCTTTATTTGCTGTGACTAAACGGCAAAAAGTATGATAGGGGGAAACATTTAATGAGCAATAAGGAGATAATTGCAGGAGTTGCGGCAGGAGTGCTTCTTTTCTTAATGCTTCAAGGAGTGAATATACTGCCTATAGTGTTCTTACTTGGACTCATTGGTATAGTATACTATGTGAATTTCGGCAGGCAGCCAATCAATAGTGTCAGCTTTGCTTCAGCGGAAAGAAGTATTTGTACAATCTCCTTTGATGATATCGGCGGCCAGGAGGTTGCCAAGAATGAGCTCCGCGAGGCTCTGGAATTCATAAAAAACAGTGAGCATATGAAGCTTTTGGGAATTCGCCCATTAAAGGGTATTTTACTCAGCGGGCCTCCGGGCACCGGAAAAACACTTTTGGCAAAAGCAGCTGCTCAGTATACGGATTCGGTATTCTTATCAGCCAGCGGTTCTGAGTTCGTAGAAATGTATGTCGGTGTGGGAGCTCAAAGAGTGCGTAAGCTTTTCGAACAAGCAAGAAAAGCAGCAAAACACTTAAACAAATCCAGCGCTGTCATTTTCATTGATGAAATTGAAGTTCTTGGAGGGGCAAGAGGCCAGAACAACGGGCATCAGGAGCACGACCAGACCCTGAATGAGCTGCTGGTGCAAATGGATGGCATATCCTCTGCTGAGGAAATAAAGGTTCTGGTAATTGGAGCAACAAACCGTATTGATATGCTTGATTCGGCATTACTTCGCCCCGGCAGGTTTGATCGCCTCGTGAAGGTTGACCTTCCTGATAAAAAAGGCCGCATGCACATACTGAAACTGCATACGCGTAACAAACCCCTTGCATCGGATGTCAGCATTGATACCTTATCCAAGGATACCTTCGGATTCTCCGGGGCACAGCTGGAAAGTGTCACAAATGAGGCTGCCATAATTGCAATGAGAGAAGGCTCCGATAAGATCTGCTCTAATCACTTCAGAGGTGCAATCGAAAAGGTCATGATGGGTGAAAAGCTTGACAGGCTTCCCAGCAAGGAAGAAAAGCGTAGGATAGCAATACATGAATCAGGCCATGCCCTGATAAGTGAACTAAAGCTTCCCGGTTCTGTCGCCAGCGTAAATGTTGCATCCAGGAGCAGCGCTTTGGGTTATGTTCGCCAGACTCAAGAAAATGACATGTACCTTTATACCTATGATTACCTGAAATCAAGAATTTCAGTGGCACTGGCAGGTGTTCTCGCCGAGGAACTGGTATTAGGCAATAAAAGTACCGGCGGATCAGGTGATTTCAAGTATGCTTCCGATATTGCAAAGCAGATTGTTTATAGCGGGATGTCCGGGCTTGGAATAATCTCTGCTGACGATATACCAAAAGACCAGCTGCATTCAGCCATTGTATCAATATTAAGGGAAATCGAAATCGATACTCGCGAAATGCTTTTAAAGTATATCAGAGATCTTAATCAGATAGCAGAGTTGCTTCTGGATAAGGAGACAATATCGGGAGAAGAATTGAGAATTGTATTAAGAAAAGCAAACAGCTCTGAGTGTGCATAAAACTAAAAACACCTTTCGGCAGCATTGCTTATCTGTTGATAATCCGCTTTGCTATACCGAAGGTGTTTTTCTCTTCTGTTATGCTAACCCATTCAGGCTTCCTCAGGTTGTATACCGTAATGTACCTGAAGCCTGCTTCCCTTGCCATGGCTAATGCTTCATTCAAGCCTCTGCCTACATCCTCCGCCATGTGTGCATCGGAGCCGATAGTTAATATCTCTCCGCCTGTATCCCGGTAAAGCTTAACCACATCCAAGCTTGGGAATGCTTCTTTTGGGCTCTGCCTCAATCCGGAAGTATTAATCTCAATTCCCTTGCCGCTTTGAACAACCAGCTGCAATACTTCCTTCAAAAGCTCATGCCGGCACGTCAATGAGATATTTTTTTTGTATACTGGAGCGCTATACCTTTTAATCAGGTCCAGATGTCCGATACAATCGAAGTTGTTCCAGTAAACAAGCTGCTTAAGCTGTCTGAGATACATCTCACATAATTCCTCTTCTCCTACTTTGCTGTAGTCAAGCTCTTTAATGTCCATTCCCGCAGGAAGCTTGTGTGCAGAAGCTAAGATATAATCATAGGGAAAATCTTTAATCACTGCACTTGACACTTCCGGAAACAAATGAGGCTGTCCAAGCTCAACGCCAAGCTTTATGTTAAGCCTTCCCCTGAATGCCTGTCTGGCTTTATTGATATGAGCCCAGTACCCTATCTGGTTATATGAAGAGCCAAATTCATCCGCAATGTTTGGTTCAAAGTGATCTGTTATTGCAATTTCGCCTATTCCATTGTTTACTGCACTCTCACATATTTCCATTATTGTATTGTGCCCATCGGTTGAATAGATGGAATGGATATGGTAATCCACTAAATAATTCATTCTCTCACCCCCTTTCCTTAACAATAATACCATAAAAATCTGAGTTTTTATGTTAACATTTTGTTACAATATTAGAATTCCGGCAAAAAAAATCCCGATGCTTTGCATCGGAACCATCTGCAGTTTAATCCTTATATTCATTTTGTCTGTTTTCGGATATAATAAGGCACACATTGTGAAGATGATCTGCAATTCTTTCCAGATGAGTTATGGCATCCAGGAATATAACCCCTGCCTGAACACTGCAAATACCTTCCTCCAGCCTAATAATGTGCCTTCCTTTGAACTTCAAGGTAAGCTCATCAACAACATCTTCCCTGGCTGCCGCTTTGAGTGCTAATTCAACATCATCCTTTGAGTAAGATTGATAGCATTCATCCATCATCTCAAGGACCTCTTGATATAATTCTTTCAGCTCATTTAATCCTTTTTCGCTGAAACTAATCTTGCGATTTATTTTGCTTTGTGATAATTCTATGATATCTTCACAATGATCCCCTATTCTCTCAAAATTATTGATAGTGTTTATTAGTGCAGGTATTTTGGCAGACTGGTCACTGTCAAGATTCTTACGGGAAATTTCCACCAGATACTGAGTGATTTCTGTCTGCATGCTGTTAATCTTCTCTTCGTTCTCCAACACTAAATCAATCTTGCTCTCGTCACCCTCTATCATGCTGATCATCGAATCATTCAGCATATTTCTGGCTACATCCGCTGCATAAAT